>JASEIE010000289.1 GCA_030024065.1 Thermodesulfobacteriota bacterium | reverse complement strand
AACTCAATTTGTTTGAAAGGCTGGTGGGCTTTTTGTTATTAAAATTCTTTCAAAAAAATGAGTGCTGGCGAAAGGAGATGGTTCCTGTGGTATAATAAACCTTGCAAATTTCTAATGATCTCATATAATATAAAATTAAAAAAAAGAGATTTTTGAGAAGAAAATAAATGACTTTTGATTTAGAAAAAACAATTCGGTACTGGCATGAAGGTGCTAAATACGATTTGGGTGTTGCCGATGCAATGTTTAAAAGCAAGAAATATCCCTATGCACTCTTTATGGGGCATCTGGCTATGGAAAAACTCCTCAAAGCATTTGTTGTGAAGAATACAAAAACCCATGCTCCATTCAGCCACTCCCTCCCTTACTTAGCAGAAAAATCAAAAGTTAAAATTCCCGAGAAAATACTTATTAAGCTACGAGAACTTATGGAATTTCATTTTGAAGCTCGTTACCCCGATGTTAATAAAGCTTTTTATAAAAAATGTACGAAATCCTACACTTCTAAAAAGCTAAAAGAGATAAAGGAAATATTCAAATGGTTAAAAACCAGGCTATAAAAGTCATAAGAAAATTTGTTAAAGCACTAAAACAAGAAGGCATAGCTGTTGACCGTGTCATCCTTTACGGTTCTTACGTAAAGGGAAAGACGCGGCCTGATAGCGATATCGATGTGGCTGTGATATCAAAAAATTTTGGCAAGGATCGTGTAGAGGAAGGAATGAATCTTTTTAGGATTGCTGGTAAGATTGACCCAAGGATTGAGCCCGTCCCAATTTCTTCAAAGTCTTATGAAAATGATACATGGATTCCCCTCATATACGAAATTAAAGAGAAAGGAATTGAAGTTGAGTTATAAGTTATGAATTTTGAATTACAAGTTATTAAGTTATTGGGTTACTTGAGTTACTTGAGTTATTGAGTTGAAGGCACTGCAGTGCTCCTGTTAAAGATAATAAACACTAAAAACCCACCGGCCGGAAGGTTGGTGGGTTTTTTATTATTAGCCAACAGACTCAATGAACCCAATAAACACAAGCAACTCAATTTGGTTGAAAGGCTGGTGGGCTTTTTTATCAACTCAATAACTCATTAACACAATAACCCGAATTATTTCGTCGTCCCTCAAAAAGTCGAATTTAGGTAAAACACCGATCCACACTTTAAACTGGCTATCTAAGCTCTCCAGTATCCACCCACTCTTTCTTCAGAACAGACCAGAAATCCTCGGCCAGTCCCTTCAAAACGTAATCATAAGGCAACCAACCGCACCCCCCTTCGCCCCAGCTTTTCCCCCAGGAGTTTCGGATGAGAAGCGCCCCTGTGGTTGGATACGGCAAAGGAGTTTGGACGCGAAATCCCGGAACCGAAAGGCAGACGGCTGATGTATGCCTGACGGACAGGCTCGCGGAACAACTCGTTTTGTTCCACGTTCCTCATACTCGAAAGTACCGTTTGCGCCAACGCTCCCCTTTATCTCGTCCCCTTTATCTTCGGTCATCCTCCCTCGCCTTTTACCAATTCCACGGCTCCTCTCAAGCCTAAGAGGTAGGTGTGGACTCCAAAACCGCAGAAATGAAATATCGCCTCCTCCGATATCCTTCAGAGAGAAGTTATATCAGTTTAAATAGCCGAGGAAGGGTTAAAGTAAACCAGGGCATATAGGTAATCACAAATAAGATTATAATCTCTACAATTAAAAATGGGACGACCTCTTTCGAAAGGGGACCCAGTTTCACTTTGGCCACACTGCAAACAACAAATAGACAGAGGCCCATAGGCGGTGTCAGAAGCCCTATCATTAAATTGACCACAACGATGAGACCGAAATGGATCGGTTCAATTCCGGCTTGAGTCACAATAGGCATTAAGATTGGAACGGTCAAGATGATCGCAGCAAGCCCCTCCAGAAAGCAGCCAACGATCAGGAGAAAGACATTGATGAGAAAGAGGAGAAGATATGGATTTTTTGAGATAGAAAGGATGAATTGGCTCACCTTCTGGGGGATCTCTTGGGTGGCGAGAATCCAGCTAAAGGCGTTGGCCATAGCCATAACAATTAAGATGATACTTGTCGTAACCATACTTCTGAAAAAGATATTTGGGAGATCCTTGAGGGATAGGGTTCTGAGAATAAAGAGTCCGATAAAGAGGGCATAAGCAACGGCAATGGAAGCGGCTTCGGTGGCCGTGAAAATTCCGCTCAGGATCCCCCCTAAAATAATCAGGGGCATAAGGAGTGGAATAATAGCGCTAACTAATGTTTTTAAAAAGATTTTTAAAGTGAGCGGTTCAATCGTCTTTGGATAATTTCTCTTTTTGGAAATCACATAGTTTACGGCCATCAATCCCAGACCAATAAAAATTCCGGGAAGGACGCCTCCGAGAAAGAGGGCACCCACCGATAGGTTTGCGACCAAGGCAAGTACCACCATGGGGATACTTGGAGGAATGATCGGACCAATGATGGAGGACGATACGGTTACGGCTGCACTGTAAGGGATGCTGTATCCCTCTTTTTTCATTGCTGGAATCAGGATCGATCCAAGGGCTGAAGTGTCTGCCACTGCCGAACCACTGATGCCGGCGAAGAACATGCTTGCCACGATATTGACATGGCCCAATCCCCCCCGAATCCTTCCAACCAGTACTTTTGAAAATTCCACGATGCTATCGGTAATCTTCGCCGCATTCATCAGATTTCCGGCAAGGATAAAGAAGGGGACAGCCATAATGGGGAAGGAATCCATTCCTGTAAACATCCTTTGGGGAATGAGATGAAGGGGAACACCCGGGAGGGCAATCAAAGCAACCAAGGTAGTGATGCCCATGACAAAAGCAATCGGAATCCCCAAGGCCATGGTCACCAAAAAACCGATCGCAATGAGCAAATTCATAATTATCCTTTATCCTCTTCAGGCATATTGATCTTGAAAATAAACATGGCCAACGCCTCAAGGAATATCAGGCAGCAACCCACCGGGATGGCTAAGTATGGCCAAGCCATAGGAATTTCCATCGCGGGCGATGTCTGTCCTCTGAGTTTGGAAACAAGGATAAAACCATGAATCGAGATGGTGGCCATAAAGGCGATGACAATAATTTGAGCAAATCGGATGAGTATTTTCCAAAGGATTCTATTTAACCGATCCATAAGGATCGTGACGCCAACATGCGACCCCTCTCGAAAGGCAATAGATGCCCCTAAGGAGACTCCCCATATCATGAGATATCTCGCCATTTCCTCGGACCAAGGGAGCGGAGCTTTGAGAACATACCGAAACAGGACCCCCAGGAGAACGCAGGTGGTCATGGCCCCTGTGATGATAAAAAGGACCCATTTTATGAAATGGTGAAAGATCTGTTCAATTGTTAGGATTTTATTTTGAAAGTTACTCATAGCTAAAAGTGGCGCCCTCATTTTAATTCCCCCCCGTCCCCCCTTTGCTAAAGGGG
This sequence comes from Thermodesulfobacteriota bacterium, assembly GCA_030024065.1. The sequence continues at coordinate 1,604 of JASEIE010000289.1, read as the reverse complement.
GGACGGGGGGATTAAATAAGATTACTTGGCCAATTCGGCTTCTGCCTCCTTCACCGCTTTCATCAACTTATCGATCCAGGGCCTCCCGATCACCTTCTCAATGTATTCAACAACCGGTTTCTGTGCAGCCTCCCGGAACATGTCCCGTTCTTTTGGATTGGGAGAATAGATTTCCATGCCCTTTTCTTTCAACTGGGAGACACCGATGGCTGAATTGAGCTGCTGAATCCCTCTTCCAACCAGTCCGGCATTGATGGCTGCAGATTTGAGGATTTCCTGAGTTTCTTTGGGCAGACCCTGATAGAATTTATCGTTAATCAAGATGAAATCGACTCCGTAGGAGTGGCCGTCTAACGTCAGGTATTTCTGGACTTCAAAAAATTTCACCGACAGGATGACCGAAACAGGGTTTTCCTGACCATCAACAACCTTTTGCTGAAGGGCTGTATAGGTTTCTGGCCAGGCAATCGGGGTGGGAGCAGCGCCAAGGGCCCTTACCATAGTGATATAGACCGGGCTTTCCATGACTCTAATTTTTAATCCCTTCATATCAGCTGGTGATTTGATCGGACGGACAGAATTTGTAAAATTCCTAAATCCAGTCTCTCCATAGGCCAAGACCCGCATTCCTGTCTTCTTCAGACAGTCTTCTGCCATCTCTTTCCCAAACCAGCCATCCATCACTTTCCAGGCAACCGCTGGGGAAGAGAAGAGATAAGGGATATCCAAGACTTGAGCCTCTTTGTAAGTCCCGGCTATAGCAGCCGAAACCATGGACATTTGGATAGTCCCCAGCTTGGTCGATTCCACAAGCTCCCTCTCTCCGCCAATTTGACCCGCTGGAAAAACCTTGACCACAACTCTACCACCCGTCTCGGTCTCAACAACGTTTTTAAAGACTTCCCCAGCCGCACCCTTCTTTGAGGTAAAAACATCGGGTGGATCGACATGACCAAATTTGATCTCAACGGGGGCTGCATGGACGGATGCAACGCAAATGGTTAGAAAAAATAAACCAATCACGATACCTGAAAATAATTTAAACTTTCTCATTTTACCTTCCTCCTTTCTTTAATTCCTCTCCCTTTAATTAGTATCCAAATGGGATTGCCACGGCTTCGCCTCGCAATGACAGGGAGAGGGTCATTGTCATTCCGAGCAAAGCGAGGAATCTTATTGTCGAGTAGACATCTTTTATAACCTCCTTTCTGGTTATCTAATGCCCCTCACAGAACCGAACGTCCGGATTTCCCAGATTCGGCTCTTCGGTAATGCCTCCCCAATACGAGGACAGAGTATAGGTCAGGTGATATATCTTTGGCTCAGGCAAAGGATTGTATTTCTTAAACTTGCAATATCGGGCAAAGGTGAAGCTCTTCTTCTGACTCCGTCTGTTGATCCATTTGTATGCAAGTTTTGAAGTCTGACGAGAAAATTTCATCAATGCCTGCAAATTGCCACTCATCCCGTAATAGCGGTAGTGCCCGACCAGTTTCAGCCCTAATACCTTCCACCATTCCGCTAACTTCACCTGGTTGCGAACACTCTTTAAGGAGCCGTTGCAAAATAACTTGAACAACTTTACTACTTCGACCTCTTGATGT
>JASEIE010000288.1 GCA_030024065.1 Thermodesulfobacteriota bacterium | reverse complement strand
GGGACAAGGAAAAAAGCAGGAAAGTGTCAAATTTACTGGGGGTTCAGGATCCCTGGAGTATCAATTGTCCCTGTCAATGCGCTGATGATAAACCTCGACTGAATGGCCTCGATACATCCCTGCAAATGCTCTGCTCCCATCCCATGTAAAATATGGGCTGGAACATTGGTTGCAAACATAACAGCAGCTTCCTTGATCTTGTCCGCAGGTATCCAGGTGATTTTAGCTACTTTCTCTGGCGCATACTCCCGGGCACGCTCATTCAGCTTGTCAAATCCATAACACCATTTTTCAACAAATTCCTTGTCATAAAGTCCTTTCTCAATAATCACATTTATCATAGACATTAAAAGCGGGACGTCCGTTCCTGGCCTTATTTGTAACCACAGGTCCGCTATTTCTGCTGTTTGAGTTCTGCGAGGGTCAATGACAATGAGTTTCACGCCCAGCTTTTTACCCTCTCGGATCGATTTCCACAATCGATGATATGCCTGCGAGGGGTCCATTCCGATCAGCATCACGCATTTCGTGACCGCTTCTTGGCCAAGTGCATCAATGGTAACTCCTGTTCTATGCCGTACCCCCCATCCCAGTATCGCATTAGCTACAACCACAGCTGGACCATGACAGATTATATTCTGTCCCCCAAAGTTCGGTGTGCCCAAGAGGTGCAGAAAACGATTTAAGTACTTGTACCAGGATCTCCCTGTTCCAACGGTCGCTCCAATGGACTCCGGACCATATTCTTCTTTTATCTTAACCAATTTGGCAGCTACCTCATCAAGGCCTTGCTCCCATGAAATCCTTTGCCATTTTCCTTCACCCTTCTCACCCACTCTTTTCAGTGGAAAATTTAACCTCTCAGGATGGTACATGAATTCCTTAACCCCACGCTGCTTTAGACAAGCCTCAATCGGTGGAAACACATTATCCCATCTTGGAAACGTCTTATCTGGCTCAGTCTTGATCAGATGTCCATTTTCGCTATAGACTTCTACCCGGCAGCGGGAATGACAAAATTGACAGACCGTGCGTTTTACTTCTATCAATGATCTCCCTTCATGTGTGCCTTACGAATTTCGTCGATTTCAGCAATCATTGAAACCTCGAAACATTCTCTGGATAACTCAATCCCTAAGAACTAATAAGGCGTCAACGGCCTTAACCCCTTTGCCCCTATCCAATACCATTAGTGGATTAATATCGATCTCAGAGATAATATCTCCAAGGTCTATGGCCATCCTCGAAACCTTGAGTAAAATGTCAATAATTCCTTCCGCGTCTGCCTCAGGTTTACCTCTAAAAGCCTTAAGGATCTCATAACCTCTCACTTCTTTAATCATATCCTCTGTATCGGCCCGAGTCAAAGGAGCAACACGGAGAGAAACGTCCTTAAAGACCTCAACAAAGACTCCCCCCAACCCAAACATGATGACCGGACCGAATTGAGGGTCGTGTGACATCCCAACAATTATTTCCCTCGCCTCTTTGACCATCTCCTGAACCAGAACACCCCTGATCTTTGCATCAGGAGCATATTTTTTTGAATTGGTTATTATTTCGTTATAGGCATCTATCAGTTCAGTCTGGTTAGAGATGCCGAGCTTAATGGCACCAGCATCAGTCTTGTGAGTAATGTCAGGGGAATCAATCTTTAAAACCACCGGATAACCTAATTCATTCGCGACCTCGACTGCTTCCTTAGTGGAACCAACCACAGTCTCTTTGGTGGAGGGGATGCCATAGCAAGAGAGGAGCTCTTTGCTTTCGTGCTCACTAAGAATCTTCCTTCTTAACTTTAGTAACCCTTCTTTAATTTCCTCCACATTAACAGAAATCGGAGGTTCAGAGGGTCCTTTAGATTCTTTGCGTCTCTCCAGTGTCTGACCAAACTTAATTAAAGCATCTAAAGCCTTTACGCACTCAGCACTGTCTGCTAATATCGGGATATCACCTTCGGCAAAGATCTTTTCTTCCTCTTCCCTTAACCCAGCCATGGGAGAAAATAAAACAACCGGCTTCTCAGAGGTTCTGGATGTCTCAACGATGGCCTGGATATAATTTTGGGTCCCACGACGATCCATGGGTGTTATGATCGCAAGTAAGATGTCGACGCCTTCATCATTGAGAACATAATTTACGGCTGCTCTAGCAAGCTCTATTTCTTGCGTTGCTCTCGATCCGGCCGCAGCAATGTCAAAAGGACTCCTAAATTCTCCATACCATGGTAATACCTTTGACGCCTCCTCTTTGGTCTTAACCGATACGTCAGTGAAGTTAAGGCTTGTCCCCATGGCGCGATCAGCTACCATACCAATCGCCCCCCCCGAGCTCGATATTACCCCAATCCTGTTCCCCTTAGGTGGTTTACATTTCAAGAAAACTGAAGAGACGGCAATCAGCTCATCAAAATCATCCACTCTGGTCACGCCCTTTTGTTTACAAATGGCATCAACTACTGCGTCTGAACCGACAAGCGATCCAGTGTGGCTTTTCGCTGCACGGGCTGCCAATTCGGAGCGTCCTACCTTCAACATCACAATTGGCTTTTCCTCCTCCAAGGCTAAATCGGCGACGTTCAAGAACTTTTGTGGATCCTTAAAGCCCTCAACATAGACAGCTATAGCATTAGTATTTGGGTCATCGATCAGGTATCTCACGTAGTCAAAAACCTCCAAATCAGCCTGGTTGCCAGCCCCAACGAAATAGCTCATACCCACGCCTCTCTGGGTAAACCGGGGAACGGTGGCACTGAGCAGTGCTCCAGACTGGGAAACGTAGCCCAGCTTTCCCGGGATAACAACCTCTTGGGCATAGGAGTAGCCGAGAGAAATCCCTTCATGCACATTAAGCAGACCATTGGTGTTTGGCCCACAGATTCTTATTCCACTCCTCTTAGCTATTTCTTCGATTTCATTCTGTCTTTTCTTCCCTTCCTCGTCAAGCTCCGCAAAACCAGAGACACCGATTACCGCTGCTTTGACCCCCCTATCAGCGCACTGTTGGACTGCTTTAGGCACAGCTGCAGCCGGTATTACAATGACACAGGCATCAACATCTTCCAGAATATCAGCTATGCTGGGATACGCCTTTAAGCCTTGGACCGTCTCTCGATTGGGATTTACCGGGAAAAGCTTGCCCTTGTAACCATGGTCAAGGGCATATTTCAGCGGTAACCCGGAAGGCTTCATTACATCATCGGAGGCCCCGATAACAGCAATCGATCTTGGCCGGAAAAGAGGCTCTAGGTTTGGATACTCAATACGCTTCACGTGTCTATTCGCTCGTCTTATTGCTGTCTAACCCCACCCATGCTTGGCTAAGACTTTAGCATATTCACCCTGTTGTGCTTTGGCAGCCTTTATCTCTTCTTCTTTAAACCACTTCTTCAAGTCTACAATATCAGACGGGTAATGGGCTCTCTCGTAACGCCATTTTTCCAAAAAAGGTACTGTAGCATCTATACCCAAGCCTCCACCAAAACCACCAGCTTCAAGCTTTGTCGCCTCCTCACCAGGCTGGGCAGCAACCCCCCTTGAACCAGTTGCCCCTCTCAAAAAATCAGTGGCCGGCTCTGTTCTGCTCATAATCGCCCACATCACATCATCCATACAATAGATATTCACATCCTCATCCACAACTATTACCAACCGAATGCCGGGTTGTGCCCCGAGTGTATTTATAAGGATGTTTCGTTGGTAACCCTCATCTCGCGGCCTCCTCTTTTTAACCTGGTATATCACTCCCCCCCAAAACCTCAATGCAAATGGGCAGTGGACATCGACTACCAAACCAGGGACAAGACGGTCAGCAAGTTCATAGAACATGGCCTCTCTTAAATCAAAACTAATAAATTCACCATCATAGGAAGCAGCTAGCCAGTTATAGAAAATGGGGTTCTTCCGATGCGTCACTCCTGTCACTTGGAACTTACGACTTTTCCATGTCTTCCCTAAATACCCTGTCCACTCTGGAAAGAATGGCAGTACGTCCTGCCTCCCATCTTTCTCCGCCTCTTCAGTTTCCCAAACTGTCTCAGTAGTCCAATAACCTTCAATTACAATCTCAGCGTTAGCAATGGCATAGGCATCCACAGTCTTTGCCTTACAGATCTCAATGGGTGAACCTTGCAGAGCACCAGCAATAGCAAGCTCGTCTGTCCCCAGAGGAATTATGCTATGAACACCTCCAGCAGCAGCAACCATCATAGCCGCTGGTGAATTGCAAATATTAATGGTTAACGGCACATTTTCTTTCCTATGGTCCATAAATATAATCGCTTCAGTATGTGTTGCTGGGCTTGAAGTGATTGATGCCCAATTCTTACCACGAAAATGCATCCTCTTGAATGAAAACTCTTTTCCTCCGCGAGCCCACTTGTCGCAGATCAGCACATTGCCACTCCCCATCACTCGAGCCCCATCCTTTGTAGTATGCTTCAATATTGGTAGCAAGTCTGGGACATTGATATCTTCTCCAGTTATTACTACCTCCTGGCAAGGGCCCTTATCCACAACCTTTGGAAGTAAAGGTTTTTTAATGGCATCAAGGCATTTCCATTTTAGTTTCTTCCAATCATCCACATCGAAAAGCTTTGCAATCCTATCCCTTCTGGCAAAGACATTGCCTACACTTCGTATCCCAGGGTAGCCTTTAATATTCTCAAAAAGAATAGCTGGACCCTCTTCTAAAGCGACCTGAATACCTGCCACCTCATATTCTGTGTCTACAGGCTCCTTCGCCACAAGCAATTCTCCCTCCTGTTGCCTTAGAAACTCGATCGTTCCTCTCATATCCGTGATATCCTTCTTGACCATATTTAACCCCCTTTTTACTTAAAATGGCAATCTTGATGTTGTCCTATTTCCTCTCATTCCCTTACGAACATCACCTCCTTTAATACACCTTCAAATCATGGGCCTCTTTTTATAATCAGTGATCCTGAACCCCCAGTAAATTTGACACTTCCCCTGCTGTTCCCTTGTCCCAAAATTCGAAAGATCGCTCTCTTTTGACCATCAGTTAATTGTAATAGTTCACCTCCCCCCTCAGCAGATTAGAGAAGGGACAGGATTACCACA
>JASEIE010000287.1 GCA_030024065.1 Thermodesulfobacteriota bacterium | reverse complement strand
GGAATGTGACCCTGAGGGGTTTGAGGTCTTTCTGCTCAAGCGCCACGAAAAGAGTAGTTTCATGGGGGGAAATTTTGTCTATCCCGGAGGAAGGGTGGACCGAGAAGATGGGTCTTTGGAGATATGTTCCTATTCCAAAGGAATTACATTTGAAGACGCCCACCGGATTCTTGGCGGGACACTCTCACCGGAGGAGAGTTTTGCCCACTGGATTGCGGGAATCCGGGAACTCTTTGAAGAATCAGGAATACTCCTTGCCTACGATCTTGAAGGAAACCCTGTTCGATTTAAAAATGAGGAGGAGAAGCAAAGATTTTCATATTACCGGGATTCATTACAAAAAGGGAGGATCACGATTTGCCAAATTGCAAAGGAGTCAAACATTCTCCTCGCTCTGGATCAACTCTATTATTATGCCCACTGGATTACCCCCGAGGCGCGACAAGAAAGGTTCGACACCCGATTCTTTTTAGCCAGCCATCCGGCAGGACAGGAAGCAAGTTTTGATCAGAAGGAGACGACGGCAGGAGTCTGGTTGACACCTCAAAAAGCCCTTGAAAAAAATTTGAAGTGTGAAGTAGTTCTGAGTCCCCCTACCCTGAAAACCCTGGAAGATCTCTCCCGGTTCAAAAGTATTGGGGATATCATTGAATCTTTAAAAGAGAAAGATATCCGCCCTATTCTCCCTATACTCACAAAGATATCGAATGAAACTCTCCTCATTTTCCCCTGGGACCCGGAATACGGAGACTTTCAGAGAGGCATCACCCTGACTTCTGTTAATCATGGAAGACCATCCAACACGGGGGACAATACCACCCGCCTCATTTTGAAGGAAGGCTTTTGGCTTCCCTATTGCAGGATTGGGATTGGGTAATTCTCGTTACAATTTTGGTTATAATCACAACAGGGACATACCAGCCCTGAACCTCACATGGTTCAGGGTCTCCCCATCTCCCTATCAATTTTTTCCTTCCTTCTGTCCCTGGACATCTCCCAGATGAGGCACTGGGTTCTGAATTCGCAGTAAAGTTTGGGATCCATACATTCACAGCAATGGTCGATGTTAAGGCACTCACAGCATTCCTGGCAGAACCCAGTATCATGCTTCTGGCAGACCGCAATGGCATCACGCTCTGGATGATTTCTGCACTTCATCCCTTTCCCTCCACTCCGATCATATCCAAATAAACCCGAGCAGTCAAAGAGCATATGCTAATTTATCCTTCATCCATTGACCTAAACTTTCCATTTTGGTATGAATATAATTAGGTGTATCGAGATGGGTTGGAACAATCGTCTCTTTGATATTCTTGCCTTTTTCCTGACAGCCTTTTTCGCCTTTCAATTCGAATGGCAAGCCAATGAGCTCTGCTGGGGCTTATGGGTATCGAGTCTCCTCACAGGCTGGGTGGTCATCCTGTCATCTGTTCTCCGGACCCTCTTTCACCTGGCGGGAATACCTCTTCTACGGGAGGAGGATCTTAATGAAAAAGGAGACCCTCTTTCGGCCTATTTTAGAACAAAATCATTCAGCCAAAAAACTTTTTCTAATAGGAACCCTGCCACCCCATGGCCAGCCATCCTCATTGTCATCGGAACTCTGGGAATTGGTGTATTCACCTGGTTTCACTTCACCTTCTTCCATACTGTCCACGCCATGTTGATGTCTTTTTTCCTACAGATGGAACCTCTGAGTCTTTTCGGCCCTAATGGTTTTATCAATGCCGATAAAGGAGTGGTATTGACTTATCTGGCAGTCAATTATTGGCCAATGATTTTAGGAACTTTTATTGCAAGGCGGGGGATTATCTTTAGTGGAAATCCTGGCGTTAATTTAAAAGCCATCTACCAAGGGGTAATGAGGATTCATTTTTTCATCCTCTTGAGTGCTTTTTTATTCTTCCTCATCTATTTTGGCATCGAGGTCTATCAGCGGGTCCTCCTTTTAATTCTTCTCTTCCTCTTCTTTTTCCCGATCAGGTTTTTCCGCCGGCAGTCCTCCTGATCTTCAACCGCTTTGAAACAGGACGCTGCCTGAGCAAAACATAGGTGGCTCCTGCCCCGCCATCGCATCGCCTTGCGCTTGAATAGGCGACGACCCATTTTCGCCATGAACCCCGGGTAAGCCATTCTTCGACCTTCCTCTTTAATACCGGTTCGGCAGGGGAGGAAAGACCTCGGCCATGAGTCACTAAAATGCCTGTCTTTCCATGGGTTACAGCCCACTTCATAAACTGATCAAAAATCTCTTTGGCCTCCTCTGCGGTAAGCCCATGAAGGTCGAGATGGGCCTGAATCGAAAAGTCTCCCCGATGGAGACGCCTTGCAATCTCAGGATGAATATGATACCCGGTGCCTTCGATGTATTCTGGCGTGTCCGCAACATTGAAGCCTGTCCCGTAATGAATAAGATCCTCAAGCTTTTTTAAACTTTCCGCATCATCCTTTTTCTTAAAACCCTCTGACAGCTCGGCCTTGGCTATTTTCCAAATCCGTTCCTTCTTTTGAAAAGGTTTTACCCCTTCCATCTCTTTTTTAAAAAGTTCCGCCTCTGATTCGGGGGAAAGTATTTCTTCAGGAATCCGATGGGTAAAGGGGCGCTCATCCGGTAGAGAGGTTAGATCGAGAACAGAGATTAATTCCTGAAAGGATTTTAAAGTGAGGCAAGGTTTCCGAGGTTTCATGGATAAAGCCTCGTTTCACCAAGGAGATAATTTAACGATACAATAATTCACTAAAATTCTCAATTTTATAACACTTTAGCGCTTTGAAATGGAGTTGGCCACCAGTCAGGAATGCTTCCCTGCCTACCGGCAGGCAGGCGGTCCCGACCGAGGGCGGGGCAGGCAGGCCAAGCATTAGAATACGGTCTTCATAGGTCATACCGTTGGTACCAAAGAAATTCTTGGAAGGCTGAATTACCTGTGGACCGTCCATATTATTTGAAAAAAGGTATCCGCCCTAAGGCTTCTCCAGCATCCCTGACCGGTGTCCTATCAGCATCGTTTCAAAGAGCTAAATTGATTCTCAATTTTATAAATTATATGTTGGATATTGACAATCTCATCATTGATATAATATTATTGGGTTACCATAATGGAACTTCAATTATTTTAAAATCTTAAGGAGATACGATGGGCAATCCTTTCTATCTTCAGGAAGTACCGGTTGACGCCCCCTTTTGCGACAGGAATAGAGAGCTTACGGAGCTGCAATCCTATGCCGAGGCGAAAGCAAACGTCGTCCTCTTTTCACCCCGACGTTATGGAAAAACGTCACTGGTTAAAAGGATTCAAAATAGTTTGGCGAATAAGGGCGCCGTTACGCTCTTTGCCGATTTCTTTGGGGTTGCTTCTGTTGATGATGTGGCTTTTAGGTTAGCTAAAGCGGTCTTCGTCATCACGCACAAGAAGGAGCTACTCTGGAAGTCAGCGCTCCGGGCTATGAAATCTTTTCGTCCTGTTTTGAAACCTGATCCTTCAGGAGGGGTTTCTTTGAGTGTCGAGCCTTCCACTGCAGGAAAAGGCGGTTTAGGGCTCCTTGACGAGACAATGGATTCGCTTCGGGAATTTGTGAATACCACAAAATCCCTTGTCCATGTGGCTCTCGATGAATTTCAGGAAATTGCCACATTGAGAGAGGCCCTGCAGGTTGAAGGAATCATGAGAACTCATATTCAACAACTGCAGGCATCTCACTTCTTTATTGGAAGCCGCCGCCGTATTCTCTTGGGTATCTTCAATGAAAGACAACGTCCGTTCTTCCAGAGCGCCATCAACTACCCCTTGAACCTGCTTCCGTCCGACGAACTGGTCCAATTTATTGCTGGGCAATTTAAGAAAAGTCAAAGGAAATGTACCGAGACAGTGGCGCGCCGGCTCGCATCCCTTACGGGGTATCATCCCTATTACTCGCAGAAATTGGCTTTCTTCGTTTATGAACTCTCCAAGACAGTCACGGAAGATGCGGTCGATCATGGGATTGAAAGGCTAATTCTATCAGAAAGGCCGGTTTTTGAAGCAACCCTCCAAGGGTTATCCCCTCACCAACGTCTTCTCTTGCAAGCTTTGGCCAAGGAGCCGACGCTGAAGCTTCTGGCAAGTGGCTATATTCAAAAACATGGGCTTGGGTCGGTGGGAGGAGTCCAGCATTCCTCCAGGCAACTTGAGGAACTGGATCTGATCGAAAAGGATGAAGAAGCAGGGGGATGGCGCCTCGTGGATCCCATTCTGGCGGTCTGGCTTAGGATGCAAATGGAAGAGAAGCTATCTCAATAGTTTCCTTCACATTGGCAGACCCAAAGGGACAGGTCATAAACAACTATTTTAAGAAAAGGAGATAAGATGGGGACAATTAAAATCATGCCATGCCTTGATATGAAAGAAGGTCGGGTGGTCAAAGGGATCAATTTTATAAACTTAAAAGATGCAGGGGATCCTGTCGAAAATGCGGCGTTTTATGAAAAGGAAGGGGCGGATGAGCTGGCCATGCTCGATATCGCCGCTACAGTAGAAAATCGGAAGACCAGGCTGGAATGGATTAAGAACGTTTCATCCGTGATTCACATTCCTTTGACGGTTGGCGGCGGTATCTCCACTCTGGAAGATATCGAACTGGTGTTGAGGGCAGGAGCTAACAAGTTTTCTATGAACAGCGCTGCCGTGAGGAATCCAGAACTTGTCAGGCAGGCAGTAGAAAAGTTCGGCAAAGAGAAGGTGACCGTGGCGATCGATGCGAGGAGGAACAAAAACATGCCATCCGGATTTGAGCTGGTTGTCTCCGGAGGAACAAAACCCGTTGGTCAAGACGCCATTGCCTGGGCAAAGCAGTGTCAGGAATTGGGTGCGGGGGTGATTCTTCCAACCAGTATGGATGGAGATGGAACCCAGGCAGGCTATGATCTTGAGTTTACAAAGGCCATTTCAGATGCAGTGGACTTGCCGGTGGTCGCCTCCGGTGGAGCTGGGAAGCTCGAGCATTTTTATGAGGGTGTTGTTAAAGGCGGCGCTCAGGTTCTGTTGGCTGCTTCTGTCTTTCACTACCGCATCTTAAGCATCAAAGCGGTCAAGGAATACCTGATGGAAAAGGGGTTGCAGG
>JASEIE010000286.1 GCA_030024065.1 Thermodesulfobacteriota bacterium | reverse complement strand
ATTTTTAGAAAGAAATAAACTGCAAAGAGCGCTTCTTGTCACGCTTGACACTGAAACCGCTTACCGCAAAGAGAAACTTACGGTAGAGGCCATCCCTTATTGGAGATATTGGAGCATCATGAAAAGAGTACATGGAAAAGAAAACTGAAGTTTAAGGTTCAGGGTTTCAGGTAAATTTTAAAATTGGTTCATCGTGGAAGTGAGTGGGTAAAATGCCCTTTAAAATGGTTATCCTCCTTGTGTCCCCCCCTTTAGAAAAGGGGGGGAAGGGGGGATTTGAAAAGGGTTAATCCCAATTGTGCTTTATAAAATCTCCCCTGGCCCCTCTTTTAAAAAGAGGGGAAGAGAAGAGGGCATTTCCCAAAGAAGGGACGCAGAGGAAAGATTCCTACAAAGGGGTGCATAGGGTAGTAAACCCCGTTAGAAATTCCATCGGGGCATTAAACCCCGCCGGAATAATTCTGAAATGTAACCCCGCTGCAGCCGCTGGCCCAGAGGGCCCCTAGCCCGGAGGGAGCAGCGGGACATTATTTCTAACGGGGTAACGGTTCAGGGTTTCAGGGAAATTTAAAAATTGATAGTAAGGGAAAGGCGAGGAGAAAGTTTCCATGAAAGAATCCTTGAAACAGATATCCGACCTTGTTGAACGCTTCGAACGCAATATCGAAGCCTACCGAAGTCCTGCCTACAACGAAACCCAACTCCGAAGAGAATTTGTCGATCCCTTCTTTGAGGCATTAGGCTGGGATGTGGCCAATAAGGCGGGTTATGCGGAACAATACAAGGACGTCATCCATGAAGATGCGATAAAAGTATCCGGCGCTACTAAAGCCCCGGATTACTGCTTTCGTATGGGTGGTGTCAGGAAGTTCTTTCTTGAAACAAAAAAACCTTCTGTCGACATCAAGGAACAGACCAGCCCTGCTTATCAGTTAAGGCGATATGCCTGGAGCGCCAAGCTTCCCATCTCCATCCTGACGGACTTCGAAGAGCTGGCCATTTACGACTGCCGCCTTCGGCCAAAGCCGAGCGATAAGCCCAGTATCGGACGAGTCAGGTTTTATACGTATGACCGATACCTCGACTCTTTTGAGGAGATTTACAACCTCCTTTCAAAAGAATCTGTCTTGAAAGGGTCCTTTGATAAATTTGCAGAATCCGAGAGACAGAAGCGTGGCACAACAGAGGTGGATGCCGAATTCCTAAAAGAGATCGAGTCCTGGCGAGAAGCCCTGGCCAAAGAGATCGCCATAAGAAATCCGAAACTTTCCGTAAAGGAACTTAACTTTGCTGTTCAGCTCACGATTGACCGGATCATTTTCCTTCGGATGTGCGAAGATCGGGGGATCGAAAAATATGGCCAGATCCAGAATCTCCTCAATGGCACCAATACCTATCGCCGTCTCCGTGAAATTTTCTACCATGCTGATGATAAGTATAACTCCGGTCTTTTCGACTTTAAAACAGACCGGCTCACCCCAGAACTCAGATTAGACGACAAACCGCTGAAGGACATCTTTAAGAACCTCTACTATCCGGAATCTCCCTATGAATTCTCTGTTTTGGGTGCGGACATTTTAGGCCACGTCTATGAGCAGTTTCTTGGAAAGGTAATCCGGCTCACCGAAGGCCATCGGGCAAAAGTGGAAGAAAAACCAGAGGTGAGAAAAGCCGGCGGCGTCTATTACACCCCAACCTATATCGTGGATTACATCGTAAAAAATACAGTGGGGAAGCTCTGTGATGACAAAACCCCCAAACAGATCAGTTCACTACGCATCCTCGACCCGGCGTGTGGTTCGGGTTCTTTCCTTCTGGGAGCTTATCAATACCTATTGGATTATCATCTGAATTGGTATCCTGCCCATCACTCGAAAAAGGGAAATGTAGCGCAGGGCTTCAGCCCTGCACCAAAAGAAATCTATCGAGGGCGGGGCGGTCAATGGTATCTGACCATTCAGGAGAAAAAGAGGATTCTCCTGAACAATATCTACGGCGTGGATATTGACCCGCAGGCTGTTGAAGTCACGAAGCTGAGTCTGCTTCTCAAGGTTCTCGAAGGTGAAAATCAGGATACCCTGGAAAGACAGATGAAGTTATTCAAAGAACGAGCCTTACCTGATCTGGGAAGCAACATCAAATCCGGAAACTCCCTCATCAGCCCAGATTTTTATCAGGGTAACCTCCTTGATTCGGATGAGATATATCGCATCAACCCCTTCGACTGGCAAAAAGAATTCCCAGAAATCATGAAACAAGGCGGCTTCGATGCAGTAATCGGAAACCCACCATATGTAACTTTAGGTAATGATCTCTTTTCTGATAGTGTCCTGAGCTATCTAAATTCTTACGAAGTGGCCCAATATAAAACTGATTTATTTCACCTTTTTATCCAAAGAGGCATAGACCTTCTGAAAACAGATGGCTTTCTAGGGTATATCACGCCGAACACCTGGTTTACCCTCCAGTTTACGACAAAGTTGAGAGAGTATGTTCTCAAACGAGTCCAAATTGAGGAATTGGTTTTGTTCGGACATCTCGTATTTCAAAATGCAGATGTACACACTGGACTGACCTTTTTGAAGAAGGCAAGAAAATCATTAAGTCACAAAATCATTGTTAAGAACTTACCAGCAAGTTTTAGTTCAGAGATGCTATATCAGTCCGCAACCCCCAGTGCTCTGCAGACAGATTGGTTAAAAGATCCGGAGTTCCGGTTCGAGATCCGACAAACTGGGGAAGTTGGAGACTTAGTCAAACGTATTATGAGGAAGTTCCCACCATTGGAAAGAGTAGCTCGGGCCTCTCTTGGAATTCAAGCCTATAACTCTTCTAAACACACTCGAGAACAAATTGAAGCCAGAGTTTTTCATGCTTTGAAGAAGCTTTCAAAAGAGTATCTACCTGAACTCGCTGGGAATGACGTTGGAAGATACCTGATTGACAGAAGGAAGGGGCAATGGATTAAGTATGGTCCTTGGTTACATGATTATCGCACGATGGACTGGCTTACAGGCCCTCGCATCCTGGTTCGCGAGATTGCAGGTAATTGGCCTTATCGAATTCACGGTTGCTACGTTGAAGAAACTTATTGCAACTACAAAACGATACTTAATGTCAATCCGTCCTCTGCAACCGATTATTCAATGAAATATTTGTTAGGCATTTTAAATTCTCGTTTAATGTCGTTTTTATATCCTCTCGTTTCTAACAAGATAGTTGTGGGTTCTTTCCCACGATTGTCTGTGAGAGATTTGAAGCGGCTGCCCATTCGCACCATCAACTTCTCTGATCCTACTGACAAGGCCCGCCACGAGAAAATGGTGGGATTGGTTGAACAGATGTTGACTCTCCATAAGCAGTTGGCAGCAGCAAAAACTCCAGACGATAAGATACGATTACAACGTCAGATCGACACCACCGACCACCAAATCAACCGACTGGTTTATGAGTTGTATGGGGTAACAGAGAAGGAAATCCAGATCGTCCAGAAAGGGTCAAGTTATTAACCGAAAAAAGGAGCTACAAGGCATGTTCCAAAATAAATGATCCAGCTGATTCTTGTAGCCTTAATATCTCAGAGAATCAAATTGTGGAAAAATTATAATAAAGGAATTGGCTACTTGACTTCAGAAAACCAAACCAGTAAGGGTTACACACTCGGTCCTCTTCCGTGGAATGAGGAAGTCCTCCGAAGAGCCTACTTCCAGAATTTCGTCGAGACCCGGAAGGCTATCCAGGAACATCCTGGCTTCCCAGTCCACTGCGATTTATCTGATCTCCAGCTATCGCTTTCAATTTTTGTTTCCTCCGTATTTGACTTGTTAGATTCGATTGAAGCCTTTCGTATCGAGAGTCAGGTAACCCAATTTTGGACTTGCCCATCGAGAGATAGATTTGAAAAACAAGAATTAGCAATCCGCAGAGGGATCTTCTCGGCCGCAACGAGTGCTATAGCTCTTGTCGATCATTCTCGCAGAGTAAGCAGGCGTGCCAATATACCAGAATATCAAGCCCGTGTATACGCGACCTTTGCAAACAACGAAATGCATAGATTTGTTCACTCTCTGCGGAAGTGCATTAGTCACATTAGGATGATCGAGGCAGACTGGCAGGTAAAGTGGGACGCTACTGGGAAATCGACAAAGTTTAAGATGAGACAAGAGACACTTCTTACCTTTTCTGAGTGGCATTCATTAGCAAAAGCTTTCATATCTCAGCATCCAGAAGGGATTGACGTAGAGATTCTATTTAAGAATTATCAAGCTCATGTTAAGGACTTTCATAATTGGTTTTATGCCGAGGTTGAAAAAGTTTTGGAACCACAACTTTCTGAGTATAGAGAGTACGAACGTATACTTAACCGCTTTGATGTGGAAGCTTGGTGGAATATGATCTTCAAACAAGTGGTAATGGTCAAGCGACTTGATCCATACAAATATCTTGATCGATTCCTTACAAAACAAGAACTCGATGAGGTTTTTTCGTTACCAATGCGTTCCCAAAAACAAGTAGATAGGATCATCGAAATTTTAGATGAGTACAAAGCTTGTGATAAAGATCTGAGGGAAACTATCTACCTTGCATTTGGCGTAAATTTCTAAAAAGAATAAAGCGAAAAATCGGTACCAGGCATCGGTAATTCGGTTTTCATTCCAGCGGATGGCTGATAGCCGATGCTGATTTTGGTAATAGGTTCAAAGAAAGGGGATCAGGATCAATATGAAGGATTTCAAGTGGTCAAAGACAGAGAAGAACCTGGCAAGGAAAGCCTTTGATTTGGCTTACCAGAGAGAATGTGAATCAATCGCCGTAAAGCTAAGAAACATGATCTTGACCGCTAAAAAATCGGCCGACCTCTGGCAAATTCATGATTATCTGACAGAGCAACGAAAAAGAACTGACGAGAAGTACGACTATAGATATTCGAGACTCATCTTCGTTTTCGCCAGGCTGCTCAGTGAGGGCTGGCTTAAGGAAACAGAATTGGAAGGGCTTCAAGAAGACAAATTTGAAAAGATCAAGTCCTTAGCAAATAGGTTGAATGTAACAGTTTAGTCCTTATCTTACCCGTTAGCCGTCGAGACATCAACTTGAATTA
>JASEIE010000285.1 GCA_030024065.1 Thermodesulfobacteriota bacterium | reverse complement strand
AACGACCCTATGGCTGGCTCCAGGACCGACTCATCCGAACCTGCGTCAGAGAAGATGTCACCGATATCCAGCAGGCCCAAAGGATCTTAAACCAAGAACTCCATAGATATAACCACCAGCAAGTTCATTCCACCACCCAGGAGATCCCTTATCTTCGATTTCAAAGAGCTTTAAAAGAGAAATGGTCTCTCTTTAGAGAGTTTAAGATCAGGCCACCTTTCCAATCGGTGAAAGATATCTTCTGTCTCAGAATGGATAGAATTGTAGACTCCTACAGAAAAATCTCTATTCACAATCTCCAATTCAAAGTCCACGCTGATCCAAGGAAACAGGTCAAACTGCGTATTTACCCCCTCGATGATGAAATTTCTGAAATCCGATTCTGGTGTGAGGGGAAGTTAATCGATGTCCAAAAAGTCAAAAATTCGGATTTCAAAGGTGTGCACTTTTAAACTTTAAGGTGTGCACTTTTCAATTTTAGCTAACAGGCCTTGCCCGCCAATCCCTTATCGATCAGCGTTTCTTTCTCTTGGTAAAATGCTTATTCCAGAGCAGGACCACGGGGCTTGCCACATAGATCGTTGAATAGGTTCCGGAAATCAATCCCACGATGAGTGTGAAGGCGAAATCGTGGATCACCGGCCCTCCGAAGAAGAAGAGGATCAACACCACCATCATCACCGTCCCGGAGGTGAGGATCGTTCTTCCAAGCGTCTCATTGAGGCTCGCATTGAAAATGGTCTCGAGGTTCTCCTTCCTCATTTTTTTTATATTCTCTCTTACCCGATCAAAGATTACAATGGTATCATTGATCGAGAATCCGATGATTGTCAGGATGACAGCTAAAAGGGGCAATGAATATTCGAGATTGGCAATCGAAATGGCACCGTAAGTGACAACGATATCGTGGACCAGGGCGGCAATCCCTCCCAGTCCATAGGAGACCTGTTTGAATCTCCATGCCACAAAGATCAATATGGCCGCGAATGAGAGGCCAACGGCCCACAGGGCTTTCTTCTTCAAATCCTTCCCCACCTTTGGACCGACCACCTCCACCCTCCGAATCTCCAACGCCTTGCCTTTGAACCGTTCCTGAAGGGATGTCTGAATCGTCTTTGACATCTCTTCCAGATCGACGGCGGTCTTTTCAACCCGGATCAAAAATTCATTCTCCTCTCCGAAATTCTGGACCATCGCATCCTTCGAGCCCATCGCTTCCACGGCATTACGGACTTCAGAGATATCCACGGCCTGGGAAAATCTGATCTGGATCAGAATGCCGCCTGCGAAGTCAACCCCATACCTCAATCCACCATGGAAAAAGATGGAGCCTAGGCTTAGGAAAATAGCCACGGCTGAAATCCAGATCGTAAATTTCTTTTTTCCAATAAAGTCAAAACGCGTGCCGGGTCGAATCAATTCCATAAAAGTGGTTCACCTCAAATCCCCTCCACCCCCCTTTCGTAAGAGTGGGGTGAGGGGGGATTAAATACTCAGTCGTTTTACCTTCACCTTCAGGGTGAGAAAATCGTAGACCCACCTCGTGACATAAACAGCCGTAAATATGTTCGCTAAAATTCCGATGGATAAGGTGACCGAAAATCCCCTCACCGGACCCGTCCCAAACTGATAAAGAAAGATGGCGGCGATTAGGGTTGTCAGGTTTGAGTCTAAAATGGTGACAAAGGCCCGGCGGTAACCCTCATCAATGGCGGCTCGAATCGTCTTCCCCCATCTCAACTCTTCCTTAATTCTTTCGTGAATCAGGATATTGGCATCCACCGCCATTCCGATCGAAAGGACGAGGCCCGCAATCCCCGGAAGGGTGAGGGTGGCCCGGAAAATGGCGAGAGTTCCAAATACGAAGATGAGATTCAGGATGAGAGCCACATCGGCGATCACCCCTGCCACCCGGTAATAAAAGATCATGAAGAGAGCCACCAGTGCGGCGCTGATCAATGTGGAGATGATCCCCTTCCGGATAGAATCCTGTCCGAGAGATGGCCCCACCGATCTCTGCTCGATGATCTTAACCGGCGCAGGCAATGCCCCTGCCCTGAGAACGATTGCCAGATCGCTCGCCTCTTTCATATCGAAACGACCGGTGATTCGCGCACTTCCTCCGGCGATTTTCTCCTGGATGACCGGAGCTGAATAGACATGATCATCCAGAATGATGGCCAATCTCTTCTTCACATTCGACCCGGTGATCTGCTCGAACAGCTTGGCCCCGATATCATCGAATTCCATGGCCACATAGGGCTCGTTGAACTCGGTATCGATGGCGACACGGGCATCCTTTAAAACCTCACCGGTCATCAGGGTCTTCTCTTTTAACAGGAAAGGAACCCTTCTGACTCCTCCCGTTTTGGGGTCCAATAATCTTTGATAGAGGATGATATCCCCTTCCGGGATAGTTCCCTTCAATGCCTCCTCGACACTCCCCTCTTCATCCACTAATTTAAATTCGAGCAGGGCTGTTTGGCCGATGAGATTGATGGCCCTCTGAGGATCTTTGATTCCCGGAAGCTGGATCAGGATGCGATCGGTTCCCTGGAGGGTGATCTCCGGCTCAGCCACGCCAAACTGGTCGATCCGGTTCCGGATGGTCTCCAAAGCCTGGTCAATGGCATTCTTTCTGATTCGTTCTGCCTCCTTGCTGTCCAGGACAAGGACAACCTTCCATATCCCTTTATCCAGGGCTGCGGAGGAAAGCTCCTGCATGATGGCATAACGCTGGCTCAGGACCTTTTCCCATTTCTCCTTATCCCCTGATACTTCCAAAACGATTTGATTGTTCTTTTCCCTCTCAAGTTTTCCAACAGGAATCCCCTTGTCTCTCAGGTCATCCCTCAGGTTATTTTTCACCCTCTCCACGTAGCTTTCGATTGCCTTCTCCGCCTCGACTTCAAGGACGAGGTGCATCCCTCCCTGCAAATCGAGGCCAAGATGGATCTTCTCCGTGGGAATGACCTTATAGAACCAGGACGGTAATTCGGGGGTCAATGTCGGTAAAAAGAGGAGAACGGCGAAAATAATAGCCGCCGCATAAAGGACCAGTCTCCATTTGAGATTTCTCAGCATAATTTAGCCAACCCTCACAAAATGAAACCAAGGGCTTGGGGACCCTTGGATTCCAGAAACATAGCCTATCATTCGTTTTTTTTCAAGAGAAAATTTAGAGACCTCTGAAAAAACGACTTCATGCTCTCTTGATCACACAGATTTCAGAATAGGATTACACAGATTTTCCTCATTTTTCAATGTATTTATTATCTGTGTAATCGGTTCTTAATCGATGTCATCAGAGATTTCAGGATTTTTTCTGAAATCTCATTTAATGAAAAGGCCCAAGGTTCATCCACTTGGGCCGGGATAAGTCATTTTCTAATAGGGTTTATTTCATATCACTCCACTTCCCGTATTTCTCCCTCAGAATCCGGTGGAGGATCTTTCCGGTCGGAGTCATGGGCATCTCCTCGTCCTTGATAAAATCGACCGATTTGGGTATCTTATATCCTGCAACCTTCCCCCTGCAGTGTTCGATCAGTTCTTTCTCCGTGACAGCCTTCCCTTGATGGAGGGTGACAACCGCCTTAATCGCCTCGCCCCATTTCTCATGGGGAATTCCGATGACAGCCACATATTTGACGGCAGGATGGGAACCCAACAAATTCTCCACCTCCGAAGGAAAGACATTCTCTCCACCGGTGATGATCATATTTGCTTTTCGATCGACCAGCGTAAA
Source organism: Thermodesulfobacteriota bacterium (assembly GCA_030024065.1). The sequence continues at coordinate 1,373 of JASEIE010000285.1, read as the reverse complement.
ATAGCCATCCTCATCCTGGCAGGCCATATCTCCGGCAGTGAACCATTCGCCCTGGAATACCGACTTCGTTTTTTCAGGGTCCTTCCAGTATTCTTTAAAAACATGGGGCGTTCTCGAATAGAGTTCTCCCACCTGTCCCCTCGGAACTTCTTTGCCATTTTCATCAAGAATTTTAATCCGGTCTGTTCCCCAGATCTCCCTTCCGATGGACCCCAGCTTTTTGAATTGTTCTTCAGGTCTGAGCAGGGTCACCAGTCCGGCCTCTGTTGATCCGTAAGCCTCCCAGAGTTCGGCATTTTTGAAATAATCCATGATGGCCAGCTTGGTATCCTTCCGTGCAGGCGCTGATGAAATTAAAAGTTGACGAATGGAACTGACATCAATACTCTTCTTTACCTCATCGGGGAGGGAAAGCATCATAATGTAATGGGTGGGAACAAGAGAGGTGAAGGTGATCTTCTCATTTTCAATGGTCTTTAATAGATCTAACGGATCGAAACTGACCATGTTGTAGACAAAAACCCTTGCGCTGACATAGGTGTAGGCAAAAGAATAGTAGATGGAATTGATATGGCACATGGGCATGACAAGCATAACACAGTCGTCTGGTTTTACTCCCATATTGAGGTTACTCAACAGATATTGAGAGAGGTTGCCTTCATGGGTCCGTACCACCCCTTTGGGTTTACCGGTCGTGCCGGAGGTGTACATGAGGTTCCACATATCGTCTGCATCCACCACCACATCCGGCTCTTCAGGAGAAGCCTTTGCAATGAGGGACTCGTAAGACTGATAGCCCTCCGGCGCCTGATCATCTCCCCAGTAGACATAGTTTTCCGGCGGTATATTGGGAAGTTTACTGCGGAGGGAATTGACAACGGGCACAAAATCCTTTGCCACGAAAAAGGCCTTACAGTCAGAGTGGTTCACCACATATTCAATCTCCGGGGGGGCAAGCCGGAACATGACCGGAACAGTAACCTGCCCTCCTTTTGCTGAGGCCGCATAAATCTCCAGCCATTCGACGCAGTTGTATGCCAGTATGGCAAAACGATCTCCTTTCTTAACCCCTAATTTGGCCAACACATTGGCTAAGCGGCAGCTTCTTTCATTCCACTCCTTAAATGTCATTTTTCGAAACTTATCTGCCGCCCCTGGTTTATCCGGGTATTGCATGGCCATCATCTTAAGGACTGTTCCAGCGGTCATCCATTTGCTGATCGTCATAAAAATCCCTCCTTTTTTATCCTTTGCATCCCGTAATAATGGGAAACAGGGAGATTTTCAAAAGCTTGTGATATTTTTTACATTCTTTACCATCATTGTATTTTTTTGTCAAGTATCAGTTTTTCCATCCATTATTTCAATGAGTT
>JASEIE010000284.1 GCA_030024065.1 Thermodesulfobacteriota bacterium | reverse complement strand
TTTTTTTGATTTCCATCTTCCCCCTCCTATTTTACCCTTTTCAGATCCGGAGGACCCCGTCTATGCCGGGACTCTCCCCTTTCCAACCCTCTCTTCTTTCTCTTTAACACATTCTCATTGAAGAGGGTGTTCTTAAGGCTGACGGCATTGATGATGGAGTAGATGATCACCGCCCTCTCCCAATCCTTTGTTCCATCAAACTGTTCAATCCTCAACCTGTACTTCTCCCTCAGGCTCGCCAGAGAGGCTTCGTCAAAGGCAAGGATATGCTCAGCCAGTTTTTCAAGAGCTTTTTCCATAGAAACTCCATGATTAGTTTTGAGTTCGGAGTTCAGAGTTCGGAGTATTTTACTTTTATCTCTAAATCCCCCTCACCCACTCCCTCTCCCCAGTGGGGAGAAGGGGACTCTTCTCCATTACGGTGCAAACTTTGTGACCTGATGGGGAGCATCAAAGGTCTCGTGCAGAACCCTCATGGCATCCTCTATCTGATCGGCCTGAATCACACAGGAACAACTGGAGATCGAGGTGCTGATCGCCATCACATTGATCCCGGCCGTTCCCAGCGCATTAAACATAAGGCCGGAGATCATCGGCCTCTCCCTGAAATGGGGACCAAAGACACTGATCGTTGCCACATTGGGATGGTAAGAAATCCCCCTTGCCTCGATCAGAGGTTTGACCCCTTCCAAAACTTCTACGGCCGTTTCCAGATTCTTCTGGTCGATACAGAAGGTCATATTTCCATTGCCCTCAATATCGACATTGTGGACGACGAATTCGATGTTGATATTCCGTCCTCCCATGGCATGAAGAACCGTTCCGGGCACATCGGGTCGGTCTGGCAATGAAAGGATGCTCACGGTTGCCAGGCCCCCTGCTGCCATGATGCCACCTACCTTGACCTTTGCCTCGTTTCCCATCCTTTCTACCCCGCACCCCATAAAGTCCCGCTCTTTGGAGCAAAGATGAAGGGGTGCATTAAAAATTTCTTCCTCCAGAAGGCCCCATGCTTTAGCACGGGGTGCTGGGTCTACTCCCAGATCCTTCGGTCATCGATCTTTTTGGCCCGATCCGGAATCCCCCCTCTTTCCGTAAAGATCACATCGCCCTTCACTTTGAGAATCTCCTGGACCTCCCTTTCCACCTTTCTCTTCAAACCGATCTTATCCGCTATCCCCTCTTTCAATTCGACGTAGAGGGTCATCTCATCACGATACTCTCTTCTCGTGACCACCACCTGATAGTTGGTGACCATCGGGAATTTAGCCATCACCTCATCCACCTGCCAGGGATGGATGAAGATTCCCCAGACCTTGGTCACCTGATCCGTCCGGCCCAGAATCTTTCCGAGGCGCATCGAAGTCCGGCCACAGGGACAGGGTTCTTTGATCAGGTAGGAGAGATCTCCGGTGGCAAAGCGAAGCATCGGAAAGACCTTGCTGAAGTTGGTGGCCACAATCTCTCCTGTTGCTCCGACTTCAAATTGTTTTCCCGTTTCTGTGTCAACAATCTCCACGACCACATCTTCAGGAATGTGCATCCCCTTCATTTCAGGACATTCGTATCCGAGGCAGCCTACATCGACCGTCCCGTAAGTCTGCCGGACGAGGAGATCGAGTTTTGCCTCCATCTTCTGCCGGAGCGATTCGGGAAACATCTCTGCACCGACAAAAGCCACCTGGAGATGAAAATTCTTCTTTAAATCGAGGCGCATGCCCTCCGCTGCCTCAAGGATCGCCATGAGAAAGCTGGGCGTCCCGATATATCCTGTCACCTGAAGCTGTCGCATCAGGTTGATCTGCATCGAGATATTTCCCGGACCCACAGGGATGACCGTGGCTTCGAGCATCCGGAGGGATTCATCGAGCATGATGGCCAGGGGTGTGAGATGGTAGTTAAAGGTGTTGAGAACGATATCGCCTCTTCTTATCCCGCAGGTATAAAGGGCTTGAGCCCAGCGGATATCCTCATAATCCCACTCCCCGGGTTCATAAACCGGTCCAGGTGAGACATAGATCCTTCGCACCCCTGCTTCAGAGATGACTTCAAACCCTCCGAAGGGAAGGGTCTCTTTTTGAGCGCTGACCAGATCCGCCTTTTTCGTGATGGGGAGTTTCTCTAAATCATTTAACTCCTTGATGTCTTCGGGTTTCAACCCCACCTTCTCGAACCCCGAACGGATCGCTTTTGAATGAAGATATCCATGATGAAGGATCTCGGAGAGCTTCTCCTTCTGATAGGTCTCCCTCTTCTCCTTCGACATTGTCTCCTTCTCTCTGCTAAAATAACCGTGCATCCGATCGATCATCTCACTCACTCCCCTTCAGTAGGAATATTGGAACGTTTAAATCGTCAATGAGCAATAATCAATTTCCAATGGTCAATTCTCAATGATCAGTTCTTTTAAATTGTTATCTTTGCATTGTTAACTTTTCATTATGCAATGATCCTTTTGAAGCTCATTATAGGATGAAGACTGGATCGACATCAATATCCAAATTCACACTTTTCCCCTTTATCTGAATCTCCATCTGTTGGGCCAATGCTTTAGCGAATTGATGAAGCAATTGAGGGCTTTTTCCCTTTGCCATCATCTGCCACCGAAATTTGCCCCTCATCCTGGCAAAGGGAGCGGTGCTGGGACCCAATAGCTCAATCCCTTTTCCATACCCCTTCTTCAACAGGGATTGCCCGACCCCTCCCATCTCCTCTGCAACTCTCTTCGTCGTCTTCTCACTATTTCCAACCAGCCTGAAATTGATCAGCCGGGAGAAAGGAGGATATTCCAAAGCCCTTCGGAATTGGATCTCCTCCTGATAGAATCCATCGTAGTCATGGTCCTTTGCCCGAAGGATGCTGTAATGTTCCGGGCTGAAGGTCTGGATCACCACCTCTCCGGGCACCTCTCCTCTTCCCGCCCTTCCTGCCACCTGAGTGAGGAGCTGGAAAGTCCTCTCGCTCGACCGAAAATCAGGGAAATGGAGTGAGGTGTCGGCAGAGACAACTCCGACAAAGGTGACATTAGGAAAATCGTGTCCTTTGACGATCATCTGCGTCCCCACCAAGATGTCGATCTTTCCGGACTCGAGTCTCTTCAGAATCTGATGATGGGAGTATTTCCGTGAGGTCGTGTCCCGATCCATCCTCCCCACCTCTCTCCCCGGGAATAAGGCCCTGATCTCTTCTTCAAGGCGCTCCGTGCCGATGCCCATTCCCTGGAGTCGATGCCCCTCACATTTCGGACAGTCCCCGGGTGCCTTGATTCGGTAATCACAATAATGGCACTGGAGAGAGCGATCTCTCAGGTGATAGGTGAGGGTCACACTGCAGTTAGGACACTTATAAGTGAAGCCACATTCCGGGCAGAGGATGAAATTGGCAAAACCCCTTCGGTTGAGGAAGAGGAGGCTCTGTCTCTTATCGTCGATATTTTTCCGGAGCGCCGCCTTTAACTCTTCTGAAAGAAGACCTGTCTCCTTTTTCATATCCACCACTTTTACTTTTGGAAGGGATCTTCTTTCGATCCTCTCCGGAAGTTTCAAGAGATGGAACTTTCCTCTCTCTGCATTATCGAACGATTCCAGGGAGGGGGTGGCTGATCCCAGCAGGAGTGTTGCCTCCGCCTCTTTTGCCCTGACCACAGCAACGTCTCTGGCATGGTATTTCAATTTTTCTTCCTGTTTATAGGAGGGATCATGCTCTTCATCGGCAATGATGATCCCCACATTCTTAAAAGGCGCGAAGATGGCGGATCGGGCTCCCAGGGCAATCTTCACCTCTCCCTTCCAGATCTTCCTCCACTGGTCGAAGCGTTCTCCCTTCGACAGGCCGCTGTGAAGGAGGGCAAGGTTCTCCCCAAAGCGATCCTTAAAACGGGAGAGGATTTGAGGGGTGAGGGAAATCTCAGGAACGAGGACGATCGCTTCTCTCCCCTCATTCAGAACCTTCTCAATGGCTCGAAGGTAGACCTCTGTCTTTCCACTCCCCGTGACACCATGGATGAGAAAGGGTGCATATCGCCTGGAATCGATTCCCCTGAGGATCTCTTCGAGCACTTTTTCCTGATCTGAAGTGAGCTCAGGTTTTGGATAGGCCTTCAGTTCGGATTGAACGGATAGATCACGCGAGACCTCCCGATAAAAGACATCAATAAGCCCTTTGGCCTGAAGGGATTGAAGGGGCCTGGAAGGAGATTTAAATGTTTTGCATAGTTCGGAATAGAAGACCTCCCTTCTCTCCTCCATCCATTTCAAAATCTTTGCCTCCTTCTTTGGAAGGGGTTTTGGAAACTCCCCTCCTCGATACTGAATGACCTTCCGGAATTTTGGCTTCACCTCCTTATCTTCAATCCCCGCCTCAATCCGGAGGAGCCCCTTCCTCTTCAAAGAGAAGAGTTGAGGCCTCGATACTTCAGGAAATAATTTTAACAACCTCTTCAAGGAGATCTTCACGCATTTTTCGATCTCTCTCAGTATCTTCTCCTGAATCGGTACAAGGCTCCCCTGGACGAGGGACTTCAATCCTTCTTCTGTCAGGCTTAAAATCAATTCGCTCTTCAGATGAAGTCCTGGCGGAAGCCCTGCTTTGATCACTTCGCCCAGCGGATAGAGGTAATAACCTGAAATCCATCGATAGAAACGGAGCATCTGCGGGTCGATCAGGGGGGCTTCATCGAGGAGGTCCTCCACCTCGCGTAACTTCTCTTCAATCCCCTTTGTAGGTTGATCTAAAAGGTCGATGGTAAATCCCGTGACCCTCCGTCCTTTAAAGGGGACGAGCACCCTCATCCCGATTTGAAGGGAACCCCTCATTCCCTCGGGAATGACGTAGTGGAAAGTCTTTGAGATGGGAAGACCGACAGCGACTTCAACAATTATCTTCATCGTTCCCAAATTATCCCCTTTAAATGGGTTTGTCAAATCTCTCCTTTCCATATGTCAAGCCAAAATAGACATTGACACCAACTCTTTACCCCTCACCCTTGACACTTGCCTGTCAGTAGGCAGGGGAGAGGATCGGGACGAGGATCGGCTATTGCTATTATTAAGATATGGGCTTATAATGTACCTGAAATTAAAATCTAATGACATTGGAGTGTAAATGGATTTATATAATTTCAATCC
>JASEIE010000283.1 GCA_030024065.1 Thermodesulfobacteriota bacterium | reverse complement strand
TGGTAATCCTGTCCCTTCTCTAATCTGCTGAGGGGGGAGGTGAACTATTACAAAACATCTTTACATTATTATTGTTTTCCTTTGTTTGTTTGCATTGTTTACTTCTATGGTCGAGGCTGCCACAAAAGAGGTGGTGGTCGTCACTTCCTTCCCGAAAGAGCTTTTTGAGGCCTATAAAAAGGCTTTCGAGGCAAAGTATCCCGGGGTGACGGTCGTGATCCAGCAGAAACCGACCAGCCAAGGCGTCACCTATATTCGGGAGACGGTTTCAAAACCAGAGGTGGACATTATGTGGGCCAGTGCCGTGGACGCCTTTGAAGTCTTGAAAAAAGAGAAGTTATTAGCCAAGTATGACCTGGCCAAAGAAATTTCTTCGAAGATTCCTGCGAAGATAGGCACTTACCCGATTCACGATCCGGACGGACTCTTTTTTGGATTTGCCCTCTCGGGATACGGGATGATGTGGAATAAACCCTATCTACAGGCCCATAAATTGAAATCTCCAAAGGAGTGGACGGACCTGATCGACCCGGGTTATTTTAGCCATCTCTCCATTTCAGCTCCTTCAAGAAGCGGGACAACCCATCTGACAGTAGAGGCGATTCTTCAAGCTTATGGATGGGAAAAGGGCTGGGCCCTGTTACTCAATATGGGTGGGAATATGGCTGTAGTGACGGAGAGGAGTTTCGGTGTGCCGGAAGGGGTGAATAGTGGCCAGTATGGTATCGGAATTGTCATCGACTTTTTCGGACTCTCAGCCATTGCAAGCGGTTTCCCTGTCGATTTTGTCTATCCCTCACTCACCCCCATCGTCCCTGCCAATGTAGGAATGGTAAAAGGTAGCCCTAACTCCGAGAATGCAAAAAGATTTATCAATTATCTCCTCAGCGAAGAAGGACAGATGCTCCTTTTCAAACCCGATATCGGGAGACTTCCCGTCATCCCCGAGCTCTATGCCAAGGGTCCTGCAGGCTATCCCAACCCGTTTAAGATGAAAATGGGAGGATTGGATTTCAATATAGAGCTTTCCTCGGTGAGATACGATCTTCTCAATTCCCTCTTCGATCAGATCATCACCTTTCGATTAAACGAACTGAAAGAGGCATGGGGTGCAATTTATAAAGCCGAGAAGGCCATTGAGGAGGGGAAGAAAAAGAAGAAGGATGTGACCAAGGCAGCCGCCATGGTAGCCGAGGCCCGTTCTCTGGCGACCAAGGTGTCTGTGCCTGAGGCCAAGGCTAACGACAAAGATTTCAATAAAGCCTTTAAAGGAAAAGAAAAAACCGAGGGCAGGGCAAAGCTGGAAACCGAGTGGGACGCCACAGCAAAGGCCAACTATTCGAAGGCCAAAGAATTGGCTTTAAAAGCAATGGAAATGATTTGAAGGGCAGAAATTCCAATAACCAAATACCAATATCCAATAAGATAGCGCCCCCATTTATTGGGGGCGAATTCAAATCCCCCTTGCCCCCCTCGGTTGCGAGTCGTACCGACTTTACAAAAGGGGGGCAAGAGGGATTATCAATTTCCATAGTTCGTGCCTGCACGCCAGAGTCCCATCCTGTGGTAAACAGGCGTTTCGGCACGCAAGCGTGGGTGTTAAGCTTATCATGAAAAATTTATTTGATGATTGGTTCTTGGTAATTGGAAATTCGACTATATAAATCAGTTAGAATGGTGGAGAGTGTTTAAAGCAAAACTTAAAGAGATTGATTTATCCCAGTCCCTCATCTTTCTTATTCTTTTAACTCTTCTCTTCATCTTCATCCTCTACCCGTTGATTCGTGTCCTCCATGTTGCTTTCACCGAAGGAGGCCATTTTTCCATCAGCCATTTCATCAACTTTTTTGAAAGGGCCCTTTTCAAGGAATCATTTCTGAACAGTTTGATCGCCGGGCTCATGGCTGTTGTCTTCGGAAGCCTGATCAGCCTGCCTTTAGCCTTCTTCACCATCAAATACGATTTTAAGGGAAGAATGCTTATTCAGACCTTAGGGGTTCTTCCCCTGGTGCTTCCTCCCTATGTGGGTGCCGTCGCCCTTCAATTGATCCTTGGCCGCAGTGGCGTGTTCAATCTCCTGCTCCTTCAATGGTTTGGCACCTCGATCCCTTTCATGGAGGGGTTAAGGGGGGTGATCCTCGTTCAGACCCTTCACTATTTCCCTTTCATCTTTCTCAATGCCTCTGCATCGTTGGCCAATGTGGACCCTTCCCTGGAGGAGATGGCCCAGAATATGGGCGCCTATGGCCTGCGCCTCTTTCGAAAAGTGACCCTGCCCTTGATGATGCCCGGGTTTGTCGCAGGAGCCCTGCTGGTCTTTATCAAGGTAATCGATGATCTGGCCACTCCTCTCATTCTAAATTATACCAAAATGCTTGCTCCACAGGCTTATCTCCGGGTGACGACCATCGGGTTAGAGGATAAGGCAGGATATGTGATCTGTGTGATCATGGTGGTTCTCTCCTTACTCTCTCTCTGGGCAGCGATGAAATTTTTAAGCCGTTCTGAATATGCGATGGTTCAACGGGGAGGAACCGGGACCCCCATCTCAAAGAAGATCCGGGGTTGGAAATTGGGTTTTGTCTGGGCTTTTTCCATCTTTGTGCTGGGCATCAGTCTCATCCCCCATCTCGGCATCTTTCTCCTTTCCTTTGCCAAGGCCTGGAGTTTTTCGATCCTTCCGAAATCCTATACCCTGGGGAACTATGTGGAAATTTTGTACAGGACTCCCCATTTTGTGAAGAACACGCTCCTGTATTGCCTGATGGCAGCAGTCATCGGTGTCCTTTTAGGATCGGTGATCGCCTTTCTTCTGATCCGGGGGAAGATATGGGGAAAAGGGCTTCTCGATGCGATCGCCATGATGCCCTTGGCCATTCCCGGAGTCGTTCTGGCCACGGGTTATCTGAGGGTATTTCATGGGACCAATCTCCCTTTTATTCATCAACCCTTAACTTCTCTCTGGATCATCCTGGTCATTGCCTATGCAGCGCGAAGACTCCCTTATGCGTTGAGGTCCTGCTATGCTGCCATGCAACAGATTCACATCTCCTTAGAGGAATCCGCTTTGAATTTAGGGGCGAACCGGAAAAGGACATTTTTAAAAATCACCTTCCCGTTGATGACCGGGGGCCTGATCGCTGGAGGGCTTCTGGCCTTTATCACTTCATCCGTGGAGTTGTCCTCAACGATCATGCTTGTTCCCCGGATGGAATATGGACCGCTCTCTTACGGAATTTATATCTATATGCAGAGCGCAGTTGGAAGGGGACCGGGCGCGGCCCTAGGCGTTGTCGCCATATTACTTGTTGCCATTGGGACCTATCTCGTGAATAAGGTGTTTGCAGGGGGAAGCGGAACAGCTTTTAAAATGTGAGTGGGCTAAAAAAGGGTTGTCATTGCAGGGCTGATAAAATCAGGCGAAGCAATCTCATCGTATGCTCCGAACAAGTTCTAAGAATTCCTGAGATTGCATCGCTTCGCTCGCAATGACAGCTTATGATGTGTTAGGACATCGGCTAAATGAACGAGGGAAAGAAGATGAACGCCACAGAGGTACGGCTCGGTAATTTGAAAAAGAGTTTTGGGGAAACAGTGGCTGTAAAGGATGTCAGCCTAACCATTGCAAGAGGTGATTTTTTCACATTTCTCGGGCCGAGTGGTTGCGGGAAAACGACCATTCTCCGGATGATTGCAGGATTCACCCGGCCGGATGGGGGAGAGATCCTTTTCGATGAGAAAGAGGTCAGCCAGGTACCCCCCTGGAAGAGGGATGTCGGGATGGTTTTTCAAAATTATGCACTGTGGCCGCACATGTCCGTTTTTGAAAATGTGGCCTTTGGATTAAAGGAGAGAAATTTGCCCAAATCCATGGTCCAGGAAAAGACCTACCAAGCCCTCGCCATCGTCAACCTGGAAGGACTGGGAAAGAGAAGGCCGTCCGAACTTTCAGGAGGCCAACAGCAACGGGTTGCATTAGCCCGAACGCTCGTGATCGAGCCCAGACTCCTTCTGCTTGATGAACCGTTAAGCAATTTAGATGCAAAGCTCCGTGTCCAGATGAGGCTTGAGCTGGTCCGGATTCAAAGAGACCTGGGCATCACCTCTATCTATGTGACCCATGATCAGGAGGAAGCTCTGACCCTATCCACTCGGATCGCCGTTATGTCAAAAGGCATTGTCGTTCAGGTGGGCACTCCGAGGGAGATCTATGAGAGCCCGAAAAGCCAGGAGGTTGCTGATTTCGTAGGAATTTCTAATTTCTTTAAAGCCCAGGTGATTGAACAAATGGCGGACCGGTTTCGTGTCAAGACAGAAGAGGGATTTTTTCTCTTTGTTGGGAAACAGGAAGGAATTCCAGTTGGTGTCGGATCAAACATCCTTCTCAATATCAGGCCAGAATCGATTCAAGTCACCTATCCTACCGAAAAACCCGTAAATGGAAACCAGATTGAAGGAGCTGTCCGAACTACCGCTTATCTTGGTTCTTTGGTTCAATATGAAGTGGAAGTTTCCAGTGGAAAGAGGGTGAAGGTCAATGTGGTCAACCCGAGAAAGAAATCTATCTTCCATATTGGAGAACAAGTTTCCCTCACCTTTTCACCAGAGGACATCGTTGCCATTCCCCTCAAGGGATGACCTTCGATCGATGGGGGAGGGTGGCACCTAAAAATTGAGACAAGTTCCATTTATAATAAAGGAAGAATAGAAATACCTTATTACCGATGCCTGACCCCATTCTGACTCCCATTTGAGATTTCGTAAGTTACAGGTAACAGCCTATCCAGGCTCACATGTCTTGAGGCATCAAGAATTTCAATGCCAACGATTCATACGCTTTCTCCAACATCAAGTACAATATCCTCGGAGACCCGTCTGTTGATAACATCCTGCTTTCTGTCATCCAGTCTGATGTAAAGAAGGTCAGTTTTGTCGTTGTAAACAATATTCATCCTACACCTCCCATTTTCCATAAAATACATATACAGGAACGGTTATCATTAGGCTTCCTTTTACGGTATAAAATACCTCAACCCTTTTTTGTTCATAATATCTATCTGACAACGTTCAAGACATCGTAGACAGAAATAATGGTCACGACATCGTGGACACACAACTTTGAAATTATGTACCCAACGATGC
>JASEIE010000282.1 GCA_030024065.1 Thermodesulfobacteriota bacterium | reverse complement strand
CTTAAAGGTTCGCCCCGAACCCTTTACGACCGGTTCACCCATGTCCGTATGATTAAATTTTCTGCAATGTTAAGGTAATGTCATCCTGAACTTGTTTCAGGATCAGGGTGACAAATGGAAGGCTTTTCAGCTAATGGGACTATGATTGGGTGAAACGCTGTTATCAAAAAAATGGGGGCGTTCAATTCGAACGCCCCATCCCAATTCACTTCTCAATTTTGCTTTTTTATCCGAAGACCACTTTCGGAAGCCAGAGGGCTACTTCCGGAAAGAAGAAGACGATGAGCAATCCCACGACCTGGAGGACCATGAAGTATCCCATTCCCCAGTAAATATCAATCAGCGTGACATTGGGCGGTGAGACGCCCTTCAGGTAGAAGGCGGCCATGGCCACCGGTGGCGAGAGAAAGGCGGTCTGGAGATTTACCGCCACCATGATACCGAACCAGAGGGGATCGACATTAAAGTGGGAGAGAAGGGGTAGAAAGAGTGGCAGGAAGATGATGATGATCTCGGTCCATTCCAGAGGCCAGCCCAGGAGAAAGATGATCAGCATTGTCAGCCAGATGAAACCCGCGGGCGAGAGATTGAGCGCGAGGACAAAACTCTCAATCACCTTTGAACCGCCTAATAGGGCAAAGACCGATGCAAAGAGGCTTGAACCCACCATCAGGAAGAGGACCATGCTCGATGTGCGGATGGCTTCCCGGATCGATTCCTTCAACATGCCCAGATTCAGTTTCTTATAGAAAGCCGCGATGATCAAAGCCCCTGCAGCTCCACACGCCGAGGCTTCTGTGGGCGCAGCCCAGCCCGACACAATCGAGCCGAGAACGAAAAAGATGAGCAGGGCAATCGGAAAGACAGAAGTCGCCAGCATACGCAAGATGACCTTCACTGGAAAGTCCCTTTCCTCCTTTGGTAAAGGCGGACCAAGAGAGGGTTTGAGATTGACCCGTACCATGATGTAAAGAAAGTATAAACCCGACAGGATCAGTCCCGGGATGATGGCTCCCGCATAAAGTTGAACCGTGGAGACACCGGCTGTAGCGCCATAGAGGATCAAAAGGACACTGGGCGGGATGAGAATCCCAAGGCATCCTCCACCCGTGATCACGCCTGCTGACATCCGGGTGTCATATTTTGCCTTCATCATGGCAGGCATGGCAAGAAGTCCCATAATCGTCACGGAGGCGCCGATAATCCCTGTGGCTGCCGCAAAGATGGTGCAGGTGAGCAAGACCGAGAGGTAAAGCGATCCACGAATCGGCCCGGTGGCGACCTGGATGGACTTGAAGAGCCGGTCGAGAATCCCTGATCGCTCCACCACATATCCCATGAAGATGAAGATCGCTACCGGGATGAGCACATCATTCGACATGACGAAGAAGGCCCGGGAGACCATCAGGTTAGAGACCCGTTCCCACCCGAAACCTGCCCAGCCGAAGAAGAATCCGAGAGCGAGGAGGGTGATCGCCGTGGGAAACCCCACAAAGATGGCAATACAGAGCAGACCCAATTGAATCATTCCAAGGAGTTCAAGGCTCATTTCTCCCACCTCCCCTGCTTCAAGCACCGGATACACTTGGCGACCTGGGAGATCCCCTGAATGAGCATCAGCAAGGCGGTCGCGGGAATCACCACCTTGAGGGGCCAGATGATGGGCCCGAAGGGACTCTGAAGCGATTTTTCATTGATACTGAAAGAATAATAGGCGTATGAGGAGCCGGCGATCAGCAGTGCAACCATCGCCGGAAAAAAGACCATGAGGTAAAGGATGAGGTCAATCGTTGCCTGAACCTTTGGCTTCCACATCCGGTAAAAGATGTCGCCGCGGACGTGCCCATCAATCGCCAGCGTATAGGCCGCTCCTATCATAAAAATGGCCCCGTAGAGCATGTAGCTGGCATCGAAGGCCCAGTCCGTGGGCTTGGCAAAAACTTTTGTAGCAACAATTTCGTGAATCAGCGAATAAACCAGTGGAATAAAGAGCCAGGCGAAAACCCTTCCGACACGAAGATTGATACCATCGATGATCTTAATCACCCTATCCACTTTCTTATTTCTCCTTTCTCCAGAATATGGAGCCCCACGGGCAAAGCCCGTTGTACCTCCATTGAAATACCCTCCTACGCCAATCTGCACGCTGCACAAGGCTTTGGGAGGCGGAGCTTCGGAGGGTTATCCGCCAGTAGCGAAATCCGCCGAAGCATCAGTACTTCAGCACATGAATAATTCACCCACTGGTTTCGCATTCATCCACGTGCAAAACCCTTGGTCTTCTGCATAGGCGGATAAGAATGGGGCATCCCGTAAATATAAACGGGACGCCCCAAAAACGATCAACCCTTCGTTTTCTACTTCTTTGCAGGTGGCTTCTCAGCCGGCTTTACAGCAGGCTTCTCGGCCGGTTTCGGAGCTGGTTTCGGAGCTGGTTTCTCTACTGGCTTTGGAACTGGCTTTACGAACCAATGTTTGTACGCTGTTTCGTTCTCAATCATTATCTTCGTCCGCCAGTCGACGACAACCTCCGCATACTTTCGTTGAGACGCAATCACCTTGGCAAAGAAGGGGTTTTCCTTGCTCTCCTTTTCAATGATCTTGTCCCATGCCTTAAGCTGAGCCACGAGGACAGACTTGGGTGTCTTAATGAACTTGACCCCGCGCTTTGTCTCCATCTCAACCATATCGTCTGCATTTCGCTTGTGAAGTTTCCAGCTCATGTCAGCAGACTGGGCCATGCATGCATATTTGATGATCATTTGAAGGTCTTTGGGCAGGGCATCAAACTTCGTCTTATTGAACATGATCTCGAAGCACTCCGCGGACTGATGGTAGCTCTGAACCATGCAGATCTTCCTCACATCGGGAAAGCCCAGGAGTTTATCCGAGGACATGTTGTTGAATTCCGCCGCGTCGAGAACGCCTCTTTCCATGGCAGGGATGATTTCACCGCCAGGCAGAATCTTCACGGCAGCTCCCATTTCCATGTACAGACTGGCGGCGAGACCCACGGTTCGGAATCTGACATCCTTCAGGTCTTCGGGTTTCTTGATCTCCGTTTTGAACCATCCGAGGGGCTGGGTCGGCATTGGTCCTTCGAAGAATGACACCACATTCATTTTCAGGATGTCACGGAGTAACTCATCATAGAGCTCCTGTCCGCCGCCATAATGGATCCATGCCAGCATGCCTTCAGCATCGAGACCGAACGAAGGGCCTGTGCCAAGGAGGCTTGTTGCACGGTTTCTTCCGAACCAGTAGGCAGGCACGCCATGACCGCCATCCAGAGTCCCCCGGCTCACCGCCTCGATCAGTTCAAACGCCGGGACGACTGCCCCTGCGGGAAGGGCGTCAATTTTGAGCCTTCCTCCTGCCATCTCATCCACCTTTTTGACCCAATCGACAAAATCTTCATGGAAGATATCTTTGGTGGGCCAGGTGCTCTGCATCTTGAGCACAATCGGGGTCTGGGCTGAGGCGCGCTTCACGCCAGGGAAGCCTATGGATGCTGCGGCTGCACCTGCTACGGCTGCCACCCCCTTCAACATCGTACGTCTTGAAAGCTTCTTCTCGTTCTGCTGCAACTTCTTTTCTTCCTTCATCTTCCTTCCTCCTTTCTGCCGGAATAAGCCGGCAAGCCTTTAATTGTTATCTGGGGACGAACTATTCTTTAATCGACCAGAAATGTGGTTAAATAAGAAAGGGAGCATTGAACCCCGTAGATAGAATATTAAGATTCTTTAGGAACTATTTAAACCAAGCAAAAAGATTTTGTCAAGCTTTTTTTCATCTCGACCAAAAACTTGACAAGAGAAGAGGTTTAAATTAAAAAGGTAAGACCATTGATACTCTTTCCAATATGAAAATCCAAAGGCAGGCCTTGGGGGCTTTAATGTATAAGGCTGTCAAACATACCAAGGTCTCTGACGAAATTGTCAATCAGATAAAGCGTCTCATCAGCGATGGGAAGTTAAAACCCGGCGACAGGCTCCCCCCTGAACGGGAACTGATCAAACAGCTTGGCGTAAGCCGGCCTTCTCTCAGGGAGGCCCTGAATGCTCTGGCGGCGATGGGATTTCTGGATGTCAAACAGGCCAAAAGGACCTTTGTTAAATCGATGACTTCAGAGAGGATGAATGACCCTCTCTCCCTTCTCCTCAAAAGCGATGTCCAGAAGATCTTCAACCTCATCGAGGTGAGAAAGGCAATTGAAACCTGGGGTGCCTTCCATGCCGCCCAGAGAGCCACAGAGGAGGATATCGAACAATTGGAGGCCATTATTGAGCAGATGAAGGGAGCCTTTGAGAAAGGTCGATCCCTGGAGAAACTGGATGCTGATTTTCACCTGGCCATAGCCCAGGCAACCCATAACACGGTTCAAATCCATATTATGTCCACCATCTATGATTACCTCAGAGAATCCGTGGCAAAGATCTTCACAGATCCCAAAAAGGTGGAAAAGTTATACCAACAGCATTATCAAATATTCAGCGCCGTTAAAAACCATTCTCCTGATAAGGCTAAAGAGAGGACCTTTGAACATTTGAATTATGTCGAATCAGAGGTCAAGGCAATCATGGGCCAGAAGGAGCCTTTGTAAACCCCGTTAGAAATTCCAGCGGGGCATTATTTCTAACGGGGTAAAGTAGATAGGGTACGTTCTTCTGAATGAGTTTATAGCCGCACCCTTTAGGGTGCATTCTTTTGAGCATCAGCTTTAATAGCAATACAATAAATGGTCAGAGGCATGTCCGTGTTAAAAAAACTGATTGAGATTGTCGGCCAAGATAATTTTACCGATCAGTTGGAAGAGCTGGTTCCGTATAGTTATGATGCCTCGATGAATGTTCATCGACCGGACGCAGCGGTCTGGCCCGAATCCACAGACCAGGTATCCGCCATTGTCCGGTTTGCCAATGAGCATAAGATCCCGGTTGTCCCCCGGGGGGCGGGAACCAGCCTCAGTGGCGGGGTCGTGCCGATCCACGGCGGGGTCATTATCGACCTCTCCAAAATGAACAGGATCCTTGAGGTGAGCATTGAAAACCGCTATGCACGCGTTGAGGCAGGTGTCGTCTGTGATGATCTGAATCGGGAATTGGCCAGACATGGTTTTACCTTCCCCCCAGATCCGGCAAGCAGTTCCGTTGCCA
>JASEIE010000281.1 GCA_030024065.1 Thermodesulfobacteriota bacterium | reverse complement strand
CTTCTACCGGTCGGCAAAGAGGGCCGGTCTTTCCCTCCATTACTCCGAGGGATTTCACCCGATGCCGAGAATCGTCTTTGAAAAGGCCCTTCCGGTGGGAGTGGAGAGTCTGAGAGAGATCGTTGATATCGAGCTGGAGGGAAGGATCACTTCGACGGAATTGAAGGAGAGGCTCAATCAGACCCTTCCGGAAGGAATTGAAATCATTGAGGCCAGGGAAGTCCTGTTCCCCCTCCCGTCTTCCTCTCTTCCGCATCGGTCGGTTTATCGGATTTCTCTGGATTATCTCCTCTCAAAAGAGGAGGCCCTTTCAAGGCTGAAAAAGAGTATGGACCAAGAAGAACTCTTCATCTTCCAGGAGAGAAAAGAAAAGAAGAGGAGGATCGATCTTCTTCCTCTGATCGAAAGAGTGGAAGTAAAGGAAGAAACGGAAGGGGCAGGCGAAAAGGTCGGTCCGGTCTTAGAACTCGTTCTTCGAAGCCTCAGCGGAAAGACAGCAAAGCCCAATGAGGTCGTCGAAGCCCTTCTGGGTTTGGGGGGAGAAGCGCTTGCCCAGTGCAAAATCGTTAAGCTGGAATGAATGCCGTCAAATGCTGACAGGGAATCGGGTAATCAGGGTATCAGGGAGCAGGATACCAGGAGGATCAGGATATCAGGGAAAATGAAGGTAAAATTTTTTAATCTGATGTCCTACTGCCCGATATCTGCATCCTGATAGCCAGATATCCTGATAATCTATAAGTCTTGTTTCGGATTTGCGACCTTCAAGGAGCGGATTATGGCCAATGAGCTCATCATCAATGTGACCCCTCAGGAGACAAGGATCGCCCTCTTGGAAGATAGAGTCCTTGCGGAACTCTATACCGAGCGCATCAGGGACCGGGGTATCATCGGAAATATCTATAAGGGGAAGGTCGTGAAGGTATTGCCAGGCATGCAGGCCGCCTTCGTCGATATCGGATTGGAGAAGGCCGCCTTTCTCTATGTCTCCGATGTTTATGGAAGGATGGAAGAGTATGAGGAGATGGGCCTCCTGAGTCTGGAGATGGCCTCCCTCAGTCCCCCATCACAGATTGAAGACCTCCTCTCCGAGGGACAGGAGATACTGGTCCAGGTCTCGAAAGAACCTCTCGGCACGAAAGGGACCCGGATCACCTCTCACGTCACGCTCCCGGGCCGTTACCTCGTCTTCATGCCTACGGTGGATCATGTGGGTGTCTCGAGAAGGATCAGGGATGAAAAGGAACGAAGGAGATTGAGGGAGGTCGTTCAGTCGATCAAACCTCCTTCCAGTGGCTTGATCGTCCGGACAGCCAGCGAAGGGGCTGAATCTGAAGAGATTCGAAATGATATGGATTTTCTCCTTCACCTCTGGAACAACATCCAGCAAAAGAAGGAGAGTGCTACTGCCCCTTCCCTTGTCCACAGCGACCTGACATTGATCCTTCGTATGATCCGTGACATCCTCTCCCCTCAGATCAATCGAATCATCATCGATTCGAAAGAGGAGTACGAGACGATCGTTGCCTTCATCAACACCTATATGCCCAAACAGAGATATGAGATCACCCTCTATGACAAGAAGGAGCCGATCTTTGACGCCTATGGCATTGCGATGGAGATCGACAAGATTCTCGGAAGGAAAGTCTGGCTTAAATCCGGAGGCTACATTGTCATCGACATCAATGAAGCCCTGGTGGCCATCGATGTGAACACGGGCCGGTATGTGGGCAAGAGGAATCTGGCCGATACGATCCTGAAAACGAATCTCGAGGCAGCCAAGGAAATCGCCTACCAGTTAAGGGTTCGAAATATCGGAGGGATCATCATCATCGATTTTATCGATATGGAAAGAGAGGGCGACAGGGAGAAGGTCTATCATGCCCTGGAGGAAGCCACCAAGAAGGATCGCCAAAAGACCAATATCTTTAAAATCTCGGAACTGGGATTGGTGGAGATGACACGAAAGCGAACCAGGGAGAACATCTCCAGGGTCCTCGGCGAGCCATGCCCTTACTGTGAAGGGGCGGGTTATGTCAAATCGAAGTTTACCGTCTGTTACGACATCTTCCGGGAGATCGAGAGGAAGGCCTCTGAACTGGGAGGCCACAGCATCATCGTCGAGGTTAACCCGGATGTGGCAGATCTCCTTTATGAGGACGAAAGGACCGGGATGGAGGAATTGGAGAGAAGGCTGAAAAAGAAGATCGTCATTAAAGCCAAGTCCGGCTTTCACCAGGAACAGTTCAACATCATCGAAGTCTAATAGAGAGCTAGAGGGTCAGGTCCCAACATTCAACATCGCATTGGGGTCATCCATAAAGAAGTTGGCCTAATCAATAGACAGCAAAGCGCAGAGAGCATAGCGCATAGCATTAATTGACCAGATTTTAGATTGCGGAATGGGGATTGGGGAATATTCAAGGATATGACATAGAGCAGAGCGCATAGCCTAAATCTCCGAGCTAAGAGCTCAAAGCTAGGCAGTCATTTCTCACTAAATTTTATAGTCAATTCCGTATACCTCTCTCTCCGGAGAGGCATGAAAAAGAATATCCGGGGTCGGGCCTGCACTCTCCCTTCGAATCTTTCCTTTGACATTCGTATCATTCTATGTATAATAATATGTATCAAGGAGAGGAGGTCCTCCGATGTTAGTGGATACAGAAAAATTGATAACCGTTTCAAAGTTGCAAAGGGAACTGACTCAGAAGCTCAAGGAAGTCTCCGAAACAGGTGAGCCGGTTTATGTATTGCGGAATAATGAGATGGCAGCGGTGATTGTCTCTGCAGAAGAATACGAGCTATTGAGGCAGGCGGAGGAGATCCTTGAACATCTGGAGATTGCCGAGAAAGTTGACAAAAGATTAAAAGGGCATGACCGTTCGAAGAATATTCCCTGGGAGAGGATAAAGAAAAGGCATGCTCTATAGGATTGAATTCCTTCCGGATGCAGAAAAGGATTTCGATGCCTTGGACGGTTCTATCAGGAAAGAGGTTGCCAAAAAGATTGATGCGCTAGCGGAAAATTCGTTTTTAGGCAAGCCTCTTGGGAAAAAGTATAGACAGGATCTGGCAGGGTTCTATAAACTCTACGTTGCAAAGAAGAAGTATCGGATTGTCTATCGACTTGTTGGAAAGTACATTGAAGTAATAGAGATCGTAGGCATTGGAAAGAGAGATAAAGAAGAGGTTTGCAAGCTGGTTGCCAGGAGGCTAAAGAGATTGGTCTAAGTATAAAGAAGACCGGTGTCATCCATAAGATGCGGCCTGGCAAGGCCGCGTAGTTTTGTAGGTGGGAAGCCTACTCAGGTAGCCGTTAGCCACGGGCCTGGAATCCAGCCTTGCAGGTGTACTGGTAACAGGATGCTTGATGCGTAGGCAGGAGAGGAAGCGAGGTGCAATGGTAATCCCGCACAGGCGGGACTGACCGTGAAGGCGTTGAGCCCCGATAAGACAATCTATGGGAGAGGCCGATGGTATTTATGGGCCAGCAGGCAACAGTCCTTTGTACGAGAGAGGCGAGTGCAAGGGGCCGCCCCGGGGTCTTAGGCCGTGTCGAGCTTCACATGGAGACTACGCGGTAACCAGGGAGATCCGGCAGTCGGTGCAGAACAGAGCGCACCCTCGGACAAGTGTAAGAAGCGAGGAAGAGGGCGGAGGCTGTCGGAAGTCGGAGGCACCCATAAGAGCGACGAGGTCTGGTAATGCAGATGGAGCAAAGGGGTGCCAGTTTGAGAGAGCAGGTCAGGGAGACATGGGCCGACACAGGGTGGGAGAAGCCATGACAACGCGACTGACCCGTTTGACACAGAAGGTGCAAGAGCTTCGGGGAGAGCGATTGACCTCACTGATGGGGATGCTCTTTGATCCGGAGGGATTGCGATCCAGTTTCGAGCGCCAGGGGGCAAGAAAGGTGCCTGGAGTGGATGGGGTGAGGAAAGCAGACTATCAGGAGGGTCTGGAAGAACGGATTCAGGAGTTATCCAGGCGAGTCCGGAGTCTGGGCTATCGGCCTAAGCCGGTGAGGCGGGTATACCTACCGAAGGGGGAGGGTCGATACCGACCGCTGGGGATTCCCAGCTTTGAGGACAGATTGGTGCAGGATAGGCTTAGTCAGATCCTGCAGGCGATCTGGGAGCCGGAGTTCTGTGATTGTTCATATGGATTTCGGCCCGACCGAAGTGCCCATGAAGCGTTGAGGCGAGTAGCGGAGATCGTGACCTGGGAGGGGACGCAGTGGGTGGTGGAGGCGGACATCAAAGGATTCTTTGACCATGTTAGCCACGCCCATCTGATGCGGTTCCTGGAGCATCGAATAGCCGATCCTTGTTTTCTACGAGTCATTAGGCGGTTTCTCAAGGCGGGGGTGATGGAGGATGGTGTAGTAAGTGCGAGTGAGGAAGGGACGCCGCAAGGCGGACTGGTATCGCCCGTGCTCGCCAATATTTACCTTCATTATGTTTTGGATCTTTGGTTCGAAAGGCGGTTTAAGAGGTCATGCCGAGGTAAAGCGTACTTGGTGCGCTACGCAGACGACTTCATCACGTGCTTTCAATATGAGGAGGACGCGAGGCACTTTGTGCAGGAATTAGAGAAGCGCTTAGCCGCATTCGACCTGGAGGTTGAACCCAGCAAAACGCGGGTACTGCGATTTGGCAGTAGAGCCGGACAAGACTGTCATCGGGATGGATTGGGCCGACCGGAGACCTTTCACTTTTTGGGTTTCACACACTTTGTGAGCCTGAGCCGCCGCGGGAGATTCGTGGTAGGCCGGAAGACCGAGGGGAAGCGTTTTAGTAAGAAGCTAAAGTTGTTGAATCAGCGCCTACGGCATCTGAGAGTTGAAGGGGGCAGAATCATGATGGAGTATACGAAGTATCATCTTCGGGGGCACATCCAGTACTATGGAGTCAGCGGTAACATGAAGAGTCTGAGGGCATATTTTTATCTTGCCTGCCGACTATTGCGCAAGTGGCTCAACCGGCGCAGTCAGCGTCGTTCGATGACGTGGCCGTCGTTTTGGGCAGTCATGACACGTTGGCTTCCCCGAGTGCAGATTGTTCATAACCTCTATCCCCAACCTTCGTGGAGGACTCAAGCTGGGAGCCGGATGGTGTAACGCACCACGTCCGGTTCTGCGAGGGGCCGGGAGTAACG
>JASEIE010000280.1 GCA_030024065.1 Thermodesulfobacteriota bacterium | reverse complement strand
CAACATCTTTGCCAAGCTGCCCCTCCGTGCAAACTATGAAGTCATTGCCGATTATATCCTTAATCGAGTTGGGGCAGTTGGACTGGCATGGGGGGCCTATTCCCAGAAGGCCTTCTCCATTGCGACAGGATGCAACCGATTGGGCATTCCTGTGGTCCTCGGTCCCCATTCTGCGAAATACCGAAGGCTCTATATGTCACGGAAGGAAGAGGATGACTGGACCGTTATGGATGGACGGAAGAAGGAACTGATCAACACCGAAGAACCCTCTCCGGAACACCTGGTGGTTGTCACAGAAAGCAAAGAGCGGGCCATGATCACCCTTGCCAGGCTCTGCATCCGGAAGAACGATACCTCCCAGGGAAGGCAGGTCAAACTGAACCACTATATCTCCCTGTACAAACAGTTCATGGGGTCCCTTCCGGACGATCTCCAGAATTTTGTGAGAAATGACAAGGACATCCCGATTGTTTATAAAAAGGAGGTCACGGAATATCTTAAGAATGTGGGATGGAAACCCAAACCCATGCTCACCCTTCCCACGCTGATCGGAACTTATGAAAGCAATATCCCGATTGATGCGGTGGTCAAATGAAATTGCTCATCCTTTACGAGGGAGACTACGGCAAAAGGTTCTGGGAGAATATCGGTCAACATGCCCCCGGAGGTTGGGAGGTAAAAGGATATCACTATACAAAGAAGATACCTACTTTTGTTGAGGAACTCTCCGACTACCTCCCCCGGGACCTCCCGACCTGTGACCTGCTCCTCTCTGTTCAGGAGCATCCGGTCGTTGCGGAAATGATCCCGCTTTTTATAAAAGAGGTCGGCGCCCGGGCGGTGATCGCCCCTATCGATAACAAGGCCTATCTGACTCCAGGGCTGGCCAGACAACTCAAAAAGAAGCTTGAGAAAGATGACATCGAATTTCTTCATCCGATGACCTTCTGCACGTTATCGGAGAAGATGTCTAAGAATGAGCTCATTCTGGAGTTTGTCAAATCCTTTGGCAGGCCGGAAGTGAAAATCGAGTTCGAGAAAGAGAAGGTGGAAGAGGTCAGGGTCATCAGGGATGCCCCCTGTGGCAATACACGTTATGTGGCTGAGCATCTCATAGGAACGCACATGAAGGATGCCGTGGAAAGTTCGGGCATCCTACACCACAACCATCCCTGCATGGCCACCATGGTCATGGATGCGGAATTGGGGGATACGCTTATGCACCATGCGGGTTTGCAGGTCAAGATGGCCGTGGAAGAGGCCCTTAAAAGAAGAAAGTAGGGAACGGTTTCAAACCGTTCCCTGCCGTAGAAGAGGCGATTAAAAGAAAACAGCCTTAAAAAATGGAGGAGGAAAAATGAGCTTACCATTACATTATGTCAATGTCCTGACGGGAATAAAGGGATGCCGGGTCATCGAAGATCCTCAGGCCCTGGGAAAGATCATCAAGAAGGCAGAGAGACCTCTGGTCGTCTTTGGACCGAGATGTCTTGAAATCAATCTGGATGGAAAGCTGGCCGTCGAATATGGGGTTGATATTGTGAAAACCCTTGGCGCGGCCACCTGTGCCACAGCTCACACGAAGAAAAAACTGCTCGAACTCGGCATGGTCCCGGATTCGGCTTATGATGCCGTCGAGATCATCAACCATTTAAAGGACCCCGAATGGAAGGGAGTCAAGAAGCAGGGCAACCATGACCTGGTGATGTTTTTAGGGATGAGAACGGATTTGGGAAATCAAGGCCTCTCCACGTTGAAGCACTATGCCACCCATTTGAAAACGATCACGCTCTGTCCTTATGTTTATCCTCATGCTACTTTCTCCCTTGCCAATATGAAGGCTGATAAATGGAAAGAATACTTAGAAAATTTAGTCAATAGTTTGAAATAAGAAAGGAGGAGCAACATGTTTTCAGTCGATGTAGGACCCCAGTATGAAGGTGAAACCGTTCGAAAGGAAGATTTTCAAATCGAATTCGGAGGACCGAAGCATAAGTTCAAAGCAGAATTGGTGACTGTCAAGCCTGCCGACCAAGTGGAGGACGAAAAAATAGAGATCATAGGAAAGGACATCAAGGATTTTGAAGAGGGTGCCTCCGTTCCCATTTTCATAAAAATCGATGTGGCAGGCGAGCAATTAGAAAAGGATATGGAGCCTGTTTTTGAGCGCCGGGTTCACATGTATACCAATTATATAGAAGGCTTCTGGCACATGGCCCAGAGGGATGAGATTTGGATGAGAATACATAAAGACAGTTTTAAAAAGGGTCTTAACTCCCTTGAGGAAATAGGGAGAGTTTTGGGCATGCTCTATAAGAATGAGCTTTCGATCATTGAAAAGATCCAAATCACTTTTATCACCGATCCGGACAAGGTGGAAAAAGAAGTCCTTGAGGCAAGAAAGGTCTACAAGGTAAGGGATGATCGGCTGAAGGGAATCACCGAAGAAGAAGTGGATGAGTTTTATGGATGCTCGCTCTGCCAGTCCTTTGCTCCCACCCATGTCTGTGTCATCACTCCTGAGAGGGTCTCCCTTTGCGGGGCGATCAACTGGTTTGATGGTAGGGCTGCTTATAAAATGGACCCTGAAGGCCCCCAGTTTGCTGTTCAGAAGGGAGATCTTTTAGATCCGGAGAAGTTCATCTATTCTGGAGTGAATGCCATCGTAGCAGAAAAGTCTCTAGGGGCAAATAGTGTCTTCTGCCTCCATAGTGCACTGGAGAATCCCCATACCTCTTGCGGCTGTTTTCAGGCCATCCTTTTTTACATTCCAGAGGTTGATACCTTCGGAATTGTAAACAGGGACTATATTGGCGAAACCGTGACCGGTCAAAAGTTTTCCGGAATTGCCGGTGAGGCTTCGGGAGGAAGGCAGAACGAAGGGATGCTCGGCATGGCCATCTCCTATATACGGTCGAAGAAATTTTTAAAGACCGACGGAGGTCTAAAAAGGATCGTTTGGTTGCCCAAGACCATCAAAGAACAGGTGAAAGATGTGCTGGAAGAGGCGGGTTTATACGACAAGATTGCCACGGAAGAGGACGTGAAAAATGTCGATGAATTAATGGAATTTTTGAATCGGGTTGGACATCCCTGGATCACAGGCTAACCGTAAACCCCGTTAGAAATTCCAGCGGGGCATTAAACCCCGCCGGAATTATTCTGAAATGTAACCCCGCTGCAGAGTAGCGGGGCATTATTTCTAACGGGGTAAAATAAGGAGGGTTTCAATGGCACTCAAAGCATCGGATATACAGAAAAAATTGCCGGATGGGGGCAAAAAGAATTGTAAAGAATGTGGATTTCCAACCTGTTTTGCCTTTGCAATGAAATTGGCATCAGGTGCTATTTCTGTTCACAAATGTCAGTATATCCCTGAGGAGATTAAGACCGAATTAGAGGAGGCATTGGCCCCTCCCATCAAGCTTGTCACCATTGGTGTGGGGGAGAATGCCCTCAGCATCGGTGAAGAAGAAGTGATTTACCGGCATGAGAAGACTTTTTATAGACCTCCTGGAATCGCCATTCTAATAACGGACAAGGAAGATGAGGGAACGTTCTCTGGAAAGATCAATAAAATAAAGGCAATGCAGTTCGATCGGGTTGGCCAGAGGTTGAAGGCCAATCTATTTGCCGTAAAATATACTGGAAATGCTGAAAAGTATCTGGGGATTGTGAAGAAGGTGGCTGAGGAAGGGTTCCCTGTAGTTTTAATCTGTGAGGATGTGAACCTCCTGTTTAAAGCAAGGGATTTGATTGCGGATAAGAATCCCCTTCTCTACCCGATCACCAAAGATAACTTAGATGTTGCCCTGCCAAAAATTAAAGCAAAACCGACCCCTATCGGGATTAAGGCTAATGGAATTGAAGAGATTGTCCCGACGACAAAGCGGCTTAAAGAAGAAGGGATCTTGGATGTTGTTTTAGACCCTTCCCCTAAATCTTTGAGAGAGATGGTCAGGGATTACACCCTCATGAGAAGGGCAGCCCTTAAAAAGACGTTCCGGCCGTTAGGTTACCCCATCATCTCTTTCCCATGTATGCTTACAGAGAATAATACGGAAGAGGTGTTATTGGCATCGGCAGGCGTTGTGAAGTACGCGGGGATCATCGTCCTTTCTGATTTCGACAAGGCCACATTATATCCTCTCCTTGTCTTAAGACAGAACATCTATACGGATCCGAGAGTTCCCCTTGCTGTGGAGCAGAAGATCTACGAGATCGGGGAGATCACCGCTGAATCTCCGGTTTTGTTGACGACCAACTTCGCACTGACCTATTTTGCAGTGGCCAGTGAAATTGAAAACACGAAAATACCCTCTTACCTGTGTGTGAAAGACACGGAGGGTTTATGTGTTTTGGCTGCCTGGTCTACTGGAAAGTTCATCGGAGAGACGATCGCACCATTTGTTAAAAAATCAGAGATTGGAGAGAAGGTGAAAAATAAGAGGATCATCATCCCTGGATTTGCCGCAAGGATCAAGGGTGAGCTGGAGGATGAATTACAAGGTTGGGAAATCATTGTTGGCCCCCGGGAGGCAAGCGATCTGGCGACTTTTCTTCCCCAGATTGTCGAAAAATGGAAGAGTCAAAGCAAGTAGAGCAGGTGATGAGGAGGTTTTATCCGGAGAGAGAAAATTTACTCCCCGTGCTTCAAGAGATTCAGGAGAAAGTGGGCTACCTCTCAAGAGAGGTGATGGGGGAGGTAGCTCATTTTTTCAGGATCCCTCCTTCTGAAATTTTTGGTATTGTCACCTTCTATAATCATTTCAGAAGAAAACCCCCTGGACGAAACCCCATCCATGTCTGCCTGGGGACTGCCTGTTATCTTCTGGGAGGAAGGTTGATCCTCGATGCCTTTTCAAGAGAGATCCAGGTCGAAAAGGGAGACACTACGGAGGACGGAAATTTCAGCCTCGATGCCACCGCCTGTTTTGGGTGCTGTAATGTCGCCCCTGTGGTCAAGATCAACAGCCAGATCTACCCTAAAATGACTCCCGGAAAGGTGGAGGAAGTCATCATCAACCTTCGCGACAAGGATAAAAACGATTAACCGGTTCCGGGTTCTTGGGTTAAGGTGACGAAGCCCGTTTCGGTTACTGGTTAAGGTTACGTGAAAAGAATTAAGAGACGATAAACGTAACCTTTTATCAACGATACGGGC
>JASEIE010000027.1:9341-19397 GCA_030024065.1 Thermodesulfobacteriota bacterium | reverse complement strand
ATCGGCCTCCGACACGCTGGTAGATTTCGGGGCTTAATCGGTTCGCTCTCGCTATGGCTCGATACCTCCCGCTTCCCGCACCATCCAGTCAGTTAAGCTTAATACTCGCTTAACAGGCTAAATGTGGAATTAAGTGTTGGGCTGGTGGCTAACCTTTACCCAAATAGGACTTGCACCTACAAGAACTCATACGCTTTGCTCGGCACACTCATTTGGCATCACCTCCTCTCTCCAATTCGGATTCTTTGTTATTCCGGGCAAAGAAAGGAATCTCACCTTTGTAAAAACCGCTACATCTCAAAAAGCACCTTCACAATATCTCCTTGAGAGAATACTTCGAAAGCCTCCTTGGCCTGGTCTAAGCGAAACTTTCGGGAAACCATCGGCTCCGCCAACACCTTCTTATACTCCACCCAGCGAATCGCTCTGAGAAACTGACTTGGAAGTACAGCCACATCTCCCATCACCGTTAATCCGCTCCTTAACATCGTGAGAGGACTTAGGGTGGCCTCAGGATAGAGACCAAACAAAACAATCCGACCTCTGGCTGCTGCCAGGTTGATGGCAAGGGGAACGGTTGAAGGATGATTGGCCGTCTCCACAACGATATCTACGCCCTGCCCATTGGTTAGCTCCCGGACTCGTTTTGCCACATCTTCCTTGCTGCCATTCACAATATGGTCAGCCCCCAACTTTTTCGCAATCTCAAACCGTTTGGCATCCTGATCAAGACCGATCACAATGGTGATCGAGGCCCCGGCGGACTTAAAGGCCTGAAGGTGGAACATACCAATCGATCCAGGGCCAATTATAGCCACTGTATCTCCTAACCTCGGCTTGACATGATCCAGAGTACGGACTGTTAGGCTGATGGGCTCGAGGAATGCAGCATCAATCATGGAAATGTTCTCTGGCAATCTGTAAGCAACAAAAGCTGGTAACACTCGATACTCTGCAAATGTCCCATCGCAGGTGATGCCCAGATGTCTCCAGGTCATGCACATGTTTGGGTAGCCATTGAGACAGCTCTGGCACTGGCCACAACCCCACAGCGGATTCAGACCCACTTTATCCCCGCCTTTGACATGCTCAACCCCTTCACCCACCTCAGCAATCACTCCCGCGCCTTCATGTCCCATGATCATGGGGATAGGTACAGGGACTCGGCCTTTATACTTATTCGTGAGGATCATCACATCGCTGTAACAGATTCCTGCGGCCTTCATCTGAACGAGAATCTCACCTGGACCGGGCTTTGGAGTAGGAAGTTCTTTCACTTCGAGAGATCCCGCTTCTTGCGTTGCTTTCATGATCGCTTTCATAAAATTACCTTCTTCGTTCTTTAAGTTTTGTACTCACACCACTTGATCTCAAGCAGTAAAATAAACCCCTCCCCATTGACGGGGGAGGGCTTGGGTGGGGGTGATTGCATCATCCCCCTCACCCTTTCCCTCTCCCGCCCGGGGAGAGGGGGTTATGGGTTTAGGGTGGGAAGGCCACTGTATAGAGATGTCTACCGCCATTTAAGGGCCCTTTAAGGAGTGCCTCAATCTCCTCCTGGGGTCGCTGCGTCAAATATTTAGTGTCAGGCAGAACCCCCGGAGGGAACTTGGCCATGATATCGCCGTGAAGTTTTTTTACATAATCGAGATAGACTTCGACGCTCTTGTAGGCTTTTTGGGGATCAGCCAGGGAGGGCTTTCCGATGACGCCTTCAGGATAGATCACGCATTCAATACCACCACAACCGATTTGGCAATGGCCTGGGATCGGATTACCATAAATGTCTCCGCCCCTATCCAAATGCCCTGGTGGCAGAAAGCCCCAGGGCGTATTGTCCTCCGCATTCTCGAGCTGCACCATCTCAGGAAAGAGGGCCATGGAAAGCGAGGTCTCTGCTTCACAGGCATGCTGGAAAGGATTTTCGTAAGGCCCTCCATGGACTTTGTCCTTTAATGTATCTCCCATGATTCGCGGGATATCGAGGAAGATAATGATTGCAGGAACCTGATACTTTTTCCCGAACTCATTGATTGCCGAGGGAACGATATACTCTTGGCCGTGCATGCTCATGAAAATCTGCTTCCGGAAGCCCGTGTTCCAGAAACCAGCCATGATGGCTCTGAGGTAAGCAGAGAAGACATCGTCCGGAATGACGACGGTGCCGGGCTGTCCCAGGTGATGATAAGGGTGGGATCCATAACAGACAGGATGGGCTACTGTGCATCCTGTGGCTTTGGCAATCTCCTCTGCCATTCTTGTCACAATAAAGATATCTTCGCCGTAGGGACCGGCAGCTCCATGGTTTTCTGTGGATCCAAGGGGGATAATGATCAAATCGTTCTTTTCGAGACGTTCCTCCACATCCTTTTTGGTCATGGTTTGAAAATAGATCTTGCTCGGTTTGTCCATATGCCCACCTTCCGGTGGTGACTTCCACTTTCCCATTCTTTCCTCCTTTTCAGAAACGTGTCCAGGATTATGAATCCATGTCCGCAACTAAAACACCTAAAGAATTTCTTTTTACTTTTTACCCGTTATCGTCCACCACTCATTTTTCGCCCTTATTTCCGATGGCTTGGCAATGGTGGGGAATAGATCCATACAAACTTTAAAACCTCATCGCCGGTGTTAATAATCTTGTGAGGTTTTCCAGGTGGATTATAAATGCAGACCCCTGGCTCGAGAGGAATCTCTCTGCCCTCGGTTACAAATACTCCCCGTCCCGAAAGGAAGAACATAACTTCTTCTTCTTTATCGTGGACATGGTCTGGCACCATCCCGCCGGGATAGGTCTCATTCACGCCCATGGCCAGATTTTGTGCCCCCACTGTCTTCTCAGAGACCAGAATCCATGACATCCTGGGAGGATCTCGACGCTCTCCTTTGACATCTTTAATATGAACAACTTTAAGTTCCGACATAATCGTCTCCATAATTTTTCAAATTACTGCCTGCCTCTCCATTGAGAGGAGAGGGTGGGATAAGGGGGAAGCTTATCTTATGAGGATTCCTCCATTCAAATCGACCGTAACCCCCGTGACCCAGTCTGAACGACTGGAGGCCAAAAAGATGGCTACATCCGCCACATCCTCAGGCAGACCGTCCTTCGGGATGGCGCGGCCAACATTCCATGTCGCAAAGACCTCAGGGGAATACTGTCTCGTTTGCTCGGTCAAGATTGGACCGGGAGCGATTGCGTTGACATAAATACCTGCAGGACCAAGCTCCCTTGCCAGGGTCTGGGTAAGCCCAATGACCCCTGCCTTGGAAGCCGCATAATTCACTCCCACTCCAGGACGACCAGTCCGCCCCCCGAGAGAAGCAATGTTGATGATCTTTCCCCTTCTTTGTCTTTTCATGATCGGGGTAACAGCGCGGCAACAGAGAAACGTTCCTGTCAAATTGACTTTCATGACCGATTCAAAAATTTCAAGAGTCATCTCTTCAATCGGTTTGTGGCGGGAAATTCCTGCATTATTGACTAGGATATCAATCCTGTTGAACTTGCTTATTACCTCAGAGACGGCATTTGTGACTTCTATCTCATTGGCGATATCCACCTTAATGGCCATCGTCTTCTGGCCGGAGGAATCCAATGAGGCTGCCACACTTTTAGCCAGGGGCAGATCAATATCCAATATAGCTATCCAGGCACCCTCTATAAAAAATTTTTCAGCGATGGCCTTCCCAATCCCTTTTCCTGCACCTGTGACAATGGCGACTAAATCCTTCAATTCCATCTCGCCCTCCTTCCGGATTCCTAAAAAATGTCTATAGGAAGTTTCACATCCCAGATTCGCTTCATCTCCTCCATAGAAATGTCGTAAACAGAATTCCTTGGTGGAAGCGGCTCTCCCCGCATGAATTCCGGAATATCGAAAAATTCTTCTGAAACCCCGGCACGCCGGTTGAACTCACGCTCTGTCTCCAGGGCATCGATCCCGATTTTTTGGACCTCTTCATGTGTGACATCCCAACCGTAACGTCCTTTCAGGAACAGAGCGAAAAGTTCAGGTTTCTTGACGAAGGGCGGCCTCGTGAAAAGACAGAGCCCCATCGTGTCGAGGATGGCAGCCCTGATCTGAAGTTTCCTGGAATTTTCAACTTGATTCTCTTTGCCGATTGGATTGATGGTCTTGGCGGTCTCGAAAGCATTACCTGCAGTGTGGTCAGCTCCCATGGGCGACGTGATATAAGTCACCCCATTTCCTTTTAATGCCCGCGGATCATAGCCTGGAATGGCCTGGCCCTTGATGGCAGGCACTCGTCTTATTCCAAGAACTTTTCCCGTGACCACGACTCCATTCCCGATGATCCGTCCGAGATAAGTTCCCCGACCAATCTGATGTATCAGATCCTTTGCGCCTTTGGCGTCCCCAAAGGGAATCACTCCGGCCTCCATGGCCACCCCTATGGCAGCTCCTGTTTCAATGGCATCCACGCCTACCTCGTTACAGAGGCGGTTCAATTCGGCAATATCATCCAAATCGCCAATGCCACAATTGGATCCAAGAAGCGCGATATTCTCATACTGAATCGAGGCAACCGTCTTCTTTCCCGAGGGGTCAGGAAAAATATTACAGCATTGAATGACGCATCCCCTGACGCAAGGAGTCCCAGAACGCCCTTCTCCTTTCCGCTCTGCGATCACCTCTGCCACATGCTCTCCGGCAATGGCTTCTGCTTTTTCAAACTGTCCAGCACTGAAATTTCTCGTGGGCAAGAGGCCCAGTTCATTGGCGACCATGAGAATGGCAGGGGTTCCGTATTTATGCCGGTTTTCAGTTTTAGGGTCTTCGAGGATTGCTTGAACAAAATTCTTGCTTGTCTCTCGAAGAAGGGCCTCATCAAAAGCAGGAAGGGGTGAAGCATTCGTGTCATCAATTACAATAGCTTTTATTCCTTTGGAACCCATCACCGCACCAAGGCCACCCCGGGCTGCATAACGAACCTGAATGTCCTGGATATCGGTCACAGCCACACCAGCACTCAACATCTTCATTTCACCTGCCGGGCCAATACAAATGATCCCCACCTGAGGGCCAAAACGTTTTCGGAGGATCTGAAACGTCTCGGTCACAAACTTCCCTTTTAACTCGGGATATTCCGACAGGGTAATGTCGTCTACTTTGATGGTTAGAATATGGGTATGAGGTTTTTCAGGAATATCCTCCAGGACGATGGCCTTGATTCCTAGCCGGGCGATCTTTTTCCCGGCTTCTCCCCCGACATCGCTTTCCTTAACGCCGTGCGTGAGAGGACTTTTACCTCCGACCGAAAACTTCCCTGTCGTGGTAACTGAGGTGTCTCCGAGAAGACCTGGTGCAACAATGAACTTGTTGAAACGTCCAAGAGGATCGCATGTGGGAGGAACTTCCCTTAACAAGAATTTGGAGATGAGAAGTCGGCCTCCCCAGCGCATCTCCTCCGGTGAAGCCTCCTGCTTGATGATCTTTCCATTTCGAGTATTAACCCTAACAATCCACTTCATTTTACTCTATTCCCCTCCAAGCCTCAAAGGACTTTTTGTATTCTCCAGCAGTTGATTTAAGCTTTCGATAACGGTGGAGTCTAATTCGATGCCTTTGGTTCTACTCTCTTCCTCTTTCTCCAGTTCAATCTCTCCCGGGAGATAGATACGGGAGACGTCCTTTGCCTTTTTTGATCGCTTAATCGATTCGCCATAGAATTCCAAGAGTCTTTTGAATTGATTCAGAGGCATAAACCTTTCAATATCAATCACCAATGAAAAAACGCCAATACCGGTGGGGCCTAAGGGTTGATGAAATGTCTTGACCTCCGGACCATACTGGGACCCTGAAAGGAGACCCGCAAGGACATCGATCATGAGGGCCAAGCCATATCCTTTTGGTCCCCCAATGGGTGAGAGAGTCCCTTTTAATGCAGCGCCTGGATCTGTGGTGGGTACCCCTGACTGATTGAGAGCCCATCCTAAAGGGATACGCTCCTTCATCCGTTGAGCCCGACGGATCTTTCCCCTGGCAACCACACTGGATGACATGTCGAGCACCACCGGACCTCCTGATCCGTTTGGAAGGCCGATGGAAAGAGGATTTGTCCCCAAAAAGGCTTCAGCCCCTCCCCAGGGAGACATCGATGGCGCAGCATTGCACATCACCATCCCGGCCATTCCCTCTTTGGCGGCCATGAGGGTGTAAAAGGCCAGGGAGCCGATATTGTTCGTATTCCTGACAAGCGTTAACCCGACTCCGTAATTCCGTGCCCTCTCTATGCTCATCTTCATGGCCCGGTGGGCTGCTACCTGTCCCAGACCATTCCCCCCATCGAGAATGGAGATGGCATGATCCTCTTTGACGATCTCAATGGGCGTGGGGATGTTGATCATCCCGGCATTGATGCGATCGGCCAAGGGCTTCAAATAGGCCACACCATGGGAATCGATGCCCCTCATATCGGCCTGAACCAGGTTCTCTGCCATGAGAACCGCCTCTTCATCGGAGGCATTCCAACCCTTTAAAATCGAGATGACGATCTCCTTCAATTTTCCGGGCTGGATTTTCATCCCTTCAATCCTCAACCAATCCCAAGAACTCAAAAACCTTATCGAGCTGGTTCAGCTTTACGCTGGAGATGCCAGCCTCAAGCTGTGCCATTTTTTTCTTCTCATTCTCAATCCGCTTAACTGATTTTTCCAACACTTCTTCGCATTCATTTCGAGGGACAACGACCATACCATCATCATCTCCGAGGATCAGATCGCCCGGATGGACTAAGACGCCCCCGAAGAGAATGGGATGATTGATCAATCCAAGTACAGTCTTTGTCGTCCCCTGGATACAGAACCCACGACAGAATACGGGGAATCCCATCTGAATGATTTCAGCAGAATCTCGTAGGGTACCATCAATGGCTAATCCTCCTATCTTTTTCGCCATGGCAGAGGTTGCCATCAAGGCACCCCAGTAGCCAGCTCCGTAGTATCCTCCCACCGAAGCTACAAGAATATCTCCCGGGTGAGCTACTTCGATAGCCTTATGGAGCATTAAATTATCTCCGGGATGGCATTGAATGGTAAAGGCCGGTCCACAGAGGCGGACTCCACGGGTGATGGGTTTAATCGCCCAATCGATTGAACCTTTTCTCCCAAATGCTTCATGAACGGTAGCTGTCCCTATTCCTCTGAAATTTTCGATTAACTCCTTCGAGACCCTTTCAATTTTGGTGTTGACATGAAACATCCAACAACCTCCCCCCAATCGCATCTTCGTCACATTATTTTCTTAATATATTCCAGAGAATTTCGCAGATGGTTTCTCATAGCATTCTCTGCTCTAAGAGGATCTTGAGCAGCCAAGGCATCCAATATCTCCAGGTGCTCTTTAAAGGACTCTTCCGCTCGAACTGGATGAGAGTGATTGAAGAAATGGATGCGGCTCCTGATAATATGGTCTTGTAACCTTTTGTAAGTCTCCAGCAAACGATTATTTCTAATCGTCTCAAATATAAAGGTATGGATCCGATCACCTGATTTAAAATGGCCTATAGTGGTTTTCTCGTTTTGGCATTCCGAAGCAACAAACTGACTCCTCAAGGCCTCCACTCTGCCCGGGTCTGCCTTCAGTGTGGCCCGCTTTATCACTTCGCATTCCAAGATTTCGCGGATCTCAAATATCTCCCTGATGTCCTGGATGGAAATCCTCGATACAAAAGATCCCTTCCCCGGAATGTTTTCAATGAAACCCTCTTTTCTCAAGCTGCTGGAATGCCTCTCGAATGGGGGTTTTACTTATTTCCAACTCATTTGAAAGAACACCCTCATGAAGGGGTTCTCCTGGTTTGAGGGTGTTGCTAATAATCCTCTTCTTTAACGTTTCATAAACGAGGGCTTTTTTGCTCTTTGAGTTATTCATCTTCTTCGTCTTCGATTATTTATAATGTTAAATAATATATTAAAGAAATATTCTTGATATATTCTGAAAATATTGCTAACATATAAAAAATATCTTGTCAACAAAAAAGGAAGATTAAATGAAAGCAGCCCTTTTAGTGGAACCTAAAAAAGTTGAGATAAGAGAAGTTCCCACCCCCTCGCCAGGGAAAGGTGAAGTTTTAGTGAAAATCAAGGAGGCAGGAATTTGTGGGACGGATTATGCTCTCTATTTAGGAA
Source organism: Thermodesulfobacteriota bacterium (assembly GCA_030024065.1). The sequence continues at coordinate 11,245 of JASEIE010000027.1, read as the reverse complement.
ATCTGACCTCTAATTTCCCTATCATTCCCGGTCACGAGGCAGCTGGAGAAATTGCAGCCCTTGGCCCGGAGGTTAAAGGACGTTCTATCGGAGAACGCGTCACCATCCAGCCCAATTTCCCTTGCGGAAAATGTCCATTATGCCTCAACGGTAGGGAAAACATTTGCATTACCAAGGCAAGACTGGGAATAGACATCGATGGCGTATTTGCCCAGTATGTATCTGTTCCTCAAAAATATGTCTGGCCTCTACCAGAGAAGCTTTCCTTCTCTGTGGGGACATTGACCGAACCATTATCCGTGGCCCTTCACGGAATTGGAAAATGTCCTCCCTCTTCAGGAGAGAGGGTTCTTGTTTATGGGGCGGGAGTGATCGGGCTTCTCTTTGTTCAGTTAGCCATCCTTTCGAAGGGATGGGTCGCTGCATTTGATATTGCAGAGCCCAGGTTGGCCATTGCTATGGAACTCGGAGCTAAAAAGGTTTTTGCTTCGACGGCTGAACTTGAAAAGGAAGCTGATTCCTTCTCCCTCATTTATGAGACGAGCGGCATTGCTGAGGCATTTTCTCACATTGTAAAATTATGTGCCCCGGGCGGTCGGGTTCTATTAACCGGACTTCCTGAGCGTGAATTTCCTGTATCAACCGCACAGATCGTCCGAAAGGGACTGATCATTCAAGGATCAATGATTTACAAGGATGAATTCCCAGCCGCAATCAATCTCCTCAAAAGAGGAAAGATAAAATCGGCCCTTCTCATTTCAGAGGCTTATCCCCTGGAAAGACTACCACAGGCCTTTGAGGGTTTTCGGACTCCCACGAGGATAAAAACGATCATTCAGATCCCGTGAGATCAAGAGAGGAGGTTGTTCGTGGAAAATCCTGCTAAGCTTTTTTCTTTGGATGGGAAGGTGGGTCTCGTTACGGGTGCGGCTCGTGGGATTGGGTTTGCAATGGTAAGGTCTTGCCCTTGCCGGTTCAGACCTGATCCTTGTCGATATGATGAAGGAACAGCTTGAAGAATCCTCTCAAACCATTTCCAGGGAAACTGGGAAAAGAGTGTTAGCAATTTCTGCTGACCTGTCCAGGACGGATGAAGTCGAACGTATCCTCTCGCAGGCCCTAAAGGAATTTCCAGAGATCCATGTTCTGGTGAACAATGCAGGGACGACGGTACGCAAGCCTTTCCTTGAAATCGCTCCCGAGGAATTTGATCACGTCCTTACCGTCAATCTAAAGGCCACCTATTTTTTGAGCCAGCGGATTGCTCGGTCGATGGTGGAAAAGGGAAAAGGAGGAAAGATCATCCTGGTTGCCTCCTCCACAAGCCTCCTTGGAATAAAGAACCTTTCGGCCTACGGGGCTTCAAAAGGCGGGGTCTATGCCCTCACCAAGGCTATGGCCGTCGAATTGGCCCCTCACAAGATTTGTGTAAATGCCATTGCTCCTGGATTTTTTAAAACCCAATTCACAGAGCCCGTTTGGCAGGATCCTCAAAAATTCGAGTGGGCTCTTTCGCGTATCCCTATTGGACGTCTTGGAAGGCCAGAAGACGCGGCCGGAGCGGTCATCTTTCTGGCCTCCCCAGCCTCCGACTACATTACAGGAACTGTTCTTTGGGTGGATGGAGGTTGGATGTCAGCTTAAACTTCTATCTCTCCTTATCCTCTTGCATTCTCCCGGGCATCTCTCATCTGTCATTTCTCAAACCGATACCCGCCTCAACCTCATTTGACTCTAAGGGCCAAATCTGATACTTAAATAGTTAAGGGCATTGAATGAGACAAAAGATCAAGGGAAGAGAAGAACTTCAGAGGGTCATTAAAGACCTTAAGGCAAAGGGGAATAAAATCGTCTTCACCAACGGTTGCTTTGATCTCCTCCATGTCGGCCATATCCGCTATCTC
>JASEIE010000027.1:0-9263 GCA_030024065.1 Thermodesulfobacteriota bacterium | reverse complement strand
AAGCGGCCTATCCTGCCCGAAGCGGAGAGAGTAGAAATCCTCTCCGGCCTCTGGTGTGTGGACTATATCACCCTCTTTGATGAACCGACTCCTCTGGAACTCATCTCCTCTTTTCTGCCCCACGTCCTTGTGAAAGGGGGCGATTGGACGAAAGAGACTACGGTCGGAAAGGAAGCGGTGGAGAGGTCCGGTGGAGAGGTGATCATCATCCCTTTTGTCGGAGGGGCCTCGAGTTCTAACATTATTGAAACCATCTTAAAGAGATTTCTGAAAAAGTCCAGAAATCTCTGATTACACCGATTATGATCTGATTACATAGATTTAAAATGCATTGATAAATAAAGAAAAATCTATGGAATCGTTTTTTGAAATCTGTGAAATCAAGGGAGCGAGAGGTAGTTTCAGAGCTCGCTTAAGGCGCTATGAAAAGAGATCGTGAAAAGGAATTTTTATCACTTCCGGACAGGCTTCCCCTCCTTCCTGTAAGGGATATTGTCGTCTTTCCCTACATGATCCTTCCCTTATTTATCAGTCGGGAAAAGTCGATTAAATCCCTGGAAGAAGCCCTCTCTAAAGACCGCCTCATCTTCCTTGTTGCTCAGAAGAATCTCTCCGAAGAGGATCCTGCCATCAAAGACCTCTATCGGGTGGGAACGGTCGCCCTTGTCATGAAGATGCTCAAACTTCCTGATGGCAAGATCAAGATCCTCGTCCAGGGACTCTCCAAGGCCACCATTAAAGAGACCCTCCAGGCAGCGCCTTACCTTCTCGTCAGAGTGGAGAATATGAAAGACCCTTTCATCACGGAGATCACTCTGGAGACGGAAGCCCTGATGAGAAATGTGAGGGAACAGCTGGAGAGGATCGTCTCCTACGGCAAATTCATCTCCCCGGATCTGATGTTCGTCCTTGAAAGTGTTGACGATCCGGGAAGGCTGGCTGATCTGGTCGCCTCCAATCTGGAACTTCCAGTGGAGAAGGCTCAGGAAATCCTGGAGATTTTCGATCCCATCGAAAGGTTAAAGACGGTCAACGATCTCCTCGGAAAAGAGGCCCAGGTCCTCACCATGCAGGCAAAGATTCAAACCCAGGCAAAGGAAGAGATGACCAAAACCCAGAGGGAATACTTCCTTCGAGAACAGATGAGGGCCATTCGAAGCGAACTGGGTGAGGCGGATGAGCAGACGAAGGAGTTCAAAGAACTCCGGCAGAAGATCACAAAAGCAAAGATGCCCAAAGAGGTGGAAAAGGAAACCCGTAAAGAGCTGAATCGACTCGATCAGATGCACCCGGACACTGCCGAGGCCTCCATCGTTCGGACTTATCTCGACTGGCTGACCGAGATGCCCTGGTCCAGATCGACCGCCAATAACCTCGATATTAAAAAGGCAAAAGAGGTCCTGGACGAGGACCACTATAATCTGGAAAAGGTGAAGGAACGGATTTTGGAATACCTGAGCGTTCACAAACTGAAGAAGAAGATAAAGGGGCCCATCCTCTGCTTTATCGGCCCTCCCGGGGTTGGAAAGACCTCACTGGGGAGATCGATTGCCAGAGCCCTCGGAAGAAAATTTGTCAGGATCTCTCTGGGAGGAATAAGAGATGAGGCTGAGATTCGGGGCCATCGCCGCACCTATGTGGGCGCCATGCCCGGACGGATCATCCAATCGATCAAGCAGGCCGGCAGCAACAATCCCGTTTTCATGATGGATGAGGTGGATAAGATCGGCGCCGATTTCCGGGGAGACCCGTCCTCTGCACTTCTTGAGGTCCTCGATCCGGAGCAGAACAACGCCTTCAGCGACCACTATCTCAACCTTCCCTTTGACCTCTCTCAGGTGATGTTCATCACCACCGGAAATGTGACCGATCCCATTCCCTCTGCCCTCAAAGACCGGATGGAGATCATCGAAATCCCCGGATATACGGATTTCGAAAAGCTGAAGATCGCCCGGACTTTCCTTCTTCCGAGACAGATGGAGGAGAATGGAATCGATTCAACGTTTCTCGAAATCTCCGATCAGGCCATTCTCCAGATTATCTCTCAATTTACCCAGGAGGCAGGTCTCCGCAATCTCGAAAGGGAGTTGGCCGCCATCTGCAGAAAGGTGGCGAGAAAAGTGGCCGAGGGAAAGAAAGAACAAACGAAGATCAGTACAAGAAACCTTCATCAATTTCTGGGACCACCCTCTTTCTTGCCTGATGAGGAGCAGGAGCGAAACGAGATCGGTGTGGCAACAGGTCTGGCATGGACGGAGAGCGGTGGTGAGATCCTTCATGTGGAGGCCTCGACCACTCCTGGCAAGGGATCGCTCATTCTCACCGGCCATCTTGGGGAGGTGATGAAGGAGTCAGCACAAGCTGCCCTCACCTATGCGCGCTCCAGAGGAAAGACCTATCGGATCAATGCAAATAGTCTGAACGAAAAAGAGATCCATATCCATGTCCCCTCAGGCGCCATTCCAAAAGATGGACCCTCTGCCGGAATTACGATGGCCGTTTCCCTCATCTCTGCCCTGACCGGCATCCCGGTAAAAAAAGAGGTGGCCATGACCGGCGAGATCACGCTGAGAGGAAGAGTGCTCCCTGTGGGAGGTCTCAAGGAAAAGGCGCTGGCTGCCCTTCGAGCCGATATCAAAAGTGTGATCATCCCCTACCGGAATAAGAAAGACCTGATCGAGCTTCCCTCACACCTTCGCAAGAAGATGAACTTCATCCCGGTTAAACATATGGATGAAGTGTTAAGGGTTGCCCTTGCCAACAAAAAAGTTAAGCGTTCGGAGTTCAGAGTTCGGAGTAAAAATTGACTGGAAAAGTCCTGGGGGAGATTGGCGAGTTCGGACTCATCAATCGAATTAGAAATTGGATGCCCCCTTCTCATCCCGGTTTAATGAAAGGCATTGGCGATGATGTGGCTGTCATCGAAATCGGTGGAAAGACTCTTCTGGTCACAACCGATATCCTCATCGAAGATATCCATTTCGAGCGATCCTGGACCGATCCCTATCGTTTAGGAAAGAAGGCCCTTGCTGTCAATCTCAGTGACATCGCATCAATGGGAGGAGTTCCGAGACACTTCCTCATCTCCATCGGTCTTCCCAAAACCCTCCCTTTTTCATTCGTCTCCCTCTTTTATCGTGGGTTAAAAGAAGAAGCAAAACGGTTTCAGGTCGATTTGATCGGCGGAGACACATCCCTTTCTCAGAAAATCATCCTTAACATCTGCCTTATTGGCGAAGGGAAGAAGGAAGATCTTCTCTTCAGAAGCGGAGCAAAGGCTGGAGATGATCTCTATGTCTCCGGAACACTGGGTGATTCATCACTGGGACTCAGGATTCTCCAGAAAAAAGGACCTAAGAAAGTGCCAAAAAGATTGATCCAAAAGCATCTCTCCCCTACCCCCAGAATCGAACTGGGCCAGGCCATTGCCAAACACCGTTTAGCCACAGCCATGATCGATGTCAGCGACGGCCTTCTGATCGATACCAGCCATCTTTTAGAAGAGAGCGGAGTGGGAGTGAGGATATGGAGAAACCGCATCCCCCTTTCAATGGCCTATCAGAAATGGGTCCTCGATTATTCGAAGGACCCTTATCAGATTGCCCTCAGCGGAGGGGAGGACTATGAGCTTCTCTTTACCGCCCCGCCTAAAATGAGGAAAAAGATCTCATCTCTTGCCTTTTCATTAAAGACTCCAATCACCCGTATCGGAGAAATTCTTCCCGCAAAAGAGGGGTTCCATATTCTCAGTAATGACGGGAAGAAATACCCTCCCCTCCGATTAGGATTTGACCATTTCAAATAATCCACCCACTTCCTTTCGTTTTAACCCGGGGTTCAACTAAAAATTATAACTAACTGATTTTACATAAAATTATCTAATACTAAAAAGCCTCTTTTCTGCAGCCCCATCAAATTAACATAACCACCTTCAATCTCTTCCTGCTTAAACAACAGCAATACCCCTTCTTCTTGACAAACCCCCATTCCATTATTATCTTTATCGAAGCAAAACGAGCTGATTTAAGAGCATTTTATCTGTCTTCGGTGCCATTAAAGAGGTGAGGAAAACATCAGGATGGTGCTTCTTCTTACTGACCGGATGAAAGAGGTTCTCAGGATTATCATTGAGGACTATATCCTGGCAGCTGAGCCAGTGGGTTCGATGACCATTTCAAGAAAGTCGGCTCTGCGTCTCAGTCCTGCCAGTATCCGAAATATTATGTCGGATCTGGAAGAGATCGGATTACTCTCTCAACCCCACACATCAGCAGGAAGAGTACCAACCGAGAGGGGATTTCGATTTTATATCGATTCTATTCTCGATATCCACGAATTAAGCGGAGAGGAACAAAAAGACCTTCGGGCAAGATATTCAAGATATTCGAATTACCAGCTCGAAGGAAGAGACCTTTTCAGGGAAACCTGCCGGATCCTTTCGGCCTCCTCCCATTACCTGGGCGTGGTTTGGGCTCCCCGGATGAGCCTGCTCGTTCTTCAACATATTGAATTCGTGAAATTGAGGAAAAACCTGACCCTGGCTATTCTGGTGAGCACAACGGGAATGGTTCAGAACCGGATCATCGAGTTGGAGGAAGATCTTGCACAATCCGAACTCGATCATCTATCCAATTATCTCAATGGACTGCTGACCGGTCTCACCCTCTACCAGGTGAGGGAAAAACTTCTCGAACAGATGAGGGTGGAGAAGATAACCTATGATCATCTGCTTGAACAGGCAATTAAACTGGGAGAAAGAGCCTTCTCCTCCTTTGATGAAACCGATGTCTTTATCGAGGGAAGAACAAATATTCTCCGTGAGCCTGAGTTCGGGAATATTTCGATTATGACGGACCTCTTTCGGGCCTTTGACGAAAAGACCACCATGGTAAAACTCCTTGATCAATGCACAGCGCCGAGAGGGGTTCAGATTGCCATCGGTTCGGAGAGTCAGGTACAGGAGATGGAGACGTGCAGTCTGGTGACCTCAACCTACGGCTGTGAAGGAAGGACCTGGGGCGCCCTGGGCGTCATCGGACCCCGGAGGATGAATTATTCGAAAATCATCCCTCTGGTGGACTACTCAGCAAGGCTTTTGAGTGAGATATTAGAGACCTATTATCATTAGATCGGAAGTGGTGGAGATGACCGCATCAGAGAAGAGAGAGATTCCCGCGACATTGAAAAGGGAGGCAGAAGGGGAGGTCGAAAAGTTGTCAGAGGTTCACATGGAGGCAAAGTCACATAAAAATAAGAAAAAGAAGGACGACAAAGACCACGAGATCGAGGAGCTGAAAAAGAAGCTGGAGGAGAAAGAAAAAGAGGCCAAAGAGAACTTTGATCGGCTCTTGAGGACTGCCGCCGATTTTGAAAATTACAAAAAGAGGGCCCTCCGGGAAAAAGAAGATTGGACTAAATTTGCAAATGAAGATCTGATCAAAACCATCTTACCTTTTATCGATAACCTGGAGAGGGCCATCAACCATTCTGAAAAGATGGAGGATACAGCCGTTCTGATCGAGGGGATTAAATTAACCATTCAGCAGACTCTCCAGACCCTTCATCGTTCAGGTCTTGCTCCATTTGAATCTGTTGGCAAACCTTTCGATCCGGCACGCCATGAGGCCATGCTGGTCGTGGAGACGGATCAGCACGAACCCGATCATGTGGTCGAAGAATTTCAAAAGGGATATCTCTTGAACGATCGACTCTTAAGACCTGCAACCGTTTCCGTGTCAAAGCCTCCGTCGAAGGAGGCCCGGACATCGGAATAATCTTTAACTATGATGAGAAGGGAGAATGACAATGGCTAAGACAATAGGAATCGATTTAGGGACAACCAACTCAGTGGTTGCTATCATGGAAGGAGGGGATCCGGTCGTCATCGCCAACCCGGAAGGAACCCGGACGACGCCCTCTGTCGTTGCCTTCACCGATAAAGGCGAAAGGGTGGTTGGACAGATTGCAAAGCGCCAGGCGATCACCAACTCTGAAAATACCATCTTCTCCATCAAACGATTGATGGGAAGGAAGTATGTGGATGCAGAGGTTCAAAAGGATGTCAAAATCCTTCCCTACAAAATCGTTGAAAATAAGAAAGGCGATGCCTGGATCAGGGCGAGGGATAAGGATTACAGCCCGCCCGAGATCTCTGCCTTTGTCCTCCAGAAGATGAAGGAGACGGCAGAGGCCTACCTCGGTGAGAAGGTAACCGATGCGGTGATCACCACCCCGGCCTATTTTAACGACAGCCAGCGTCAGGCCACAAAGGATGCGGGAAGGATAGCAGGTCTCAATGTCATTCGGATCATCAATGAGCCCACCGCCGCCTCTCTGGCCTACGGCCTCGATAAGAAGAAAGATGAAAAGATTGCTGTCTTCGACCTGGGCGGCGGGACCTTCGATATCTCCATCCTCGAATTGGGCGATGGCGTCTTTGAGGTCAAATCGACCAACGGGAATACCCACCTGGGCGGAGATGACTTTGACCAGCGCCTCATCGACTATCTGGCCGATGAGTTTAAGAAAGACCAGGGAATCGACCTCAGAAAGGATCGAATGGCCCTTCAGAGACTGAAGGAGGCTGGGGAAAAGGCAAAGATTGAACTCTCAAATATGATGGAGACGGATATTAACCTCCCCTTCATCACCGCTGACGCTTCAGGACCGAAGCATCTCAATATGAAGTTGACCCGGGCCAAACTGGAAAAACTGACAGAGGATCTTATTGAGAGTGTCGAAGGCCCCTGCCGACAGGCTCTTGCCGATGCCGGGCTTTCACCAAGAAACATCGATGAAGTGATCCTCGTGGGTGGAATGACCCGAATGCCCAAGGTCCAGGACAAGGTCAGGCAGATCTTCGGAAAAGAACCCAATAAAAGCGTAAATCCTGATGAGGCCGTGGCGATTGGCGCTGCGATTCAGGCTGGAGTCCTACAGGGTGAGGTGAAGGATGTCCTTCTACTCGATGTCACTCCCCTCTCCCTCGGGATCGAAACACTGGGTAGCGTCTTTACCAAACTGATTGAACGAAACACCACCATCCCGACAAAAAAGAGCCAGATCTTCTCAACGGCCTCTGACAATCAACCCGCTGTGACGATCCATGTGCTCCAGGGAGAAAGGGAGATGTCAACCGACAACAAAACCCTTGGCCAGTTCGAGCTGATGGGAATCCCGTCTGCTCCAAGGGGCATTCCCCAGATCGAGGTGACCTTCGACATCGATGCCAATGGGATCGTCCATGTCTCAGCAAAAGACCTTGGAACAGGCAAAGAACAGTCGATAAAGATAACCGCATCAAGTGGCCTCCACGAGGATGAGATCAAAAAGATGGTCAAGGATGCCGAAGCCCATGCCGCAGATGATAAGAAGAGACGGGAGCTTGCCGAGGCTCGAAACCATCTCGATACCTTCATCTACACGACAGAGAAATCCCTGAGAGAATTCGGTGACAAGATCGACTCCGGAGAAAAACAGAACATTGAGGATGCCATTACAAAGGCCAAAAAGGCAATGGAATCGAACGATCTTAACACCATCAAATCCGCTCAGGAAGAGCTCACCCGCTCCTCCCACAAACTGGCAGAGGCGATGTATGCAAAGGCCTCTCAAAAAGGCGCTGCAGGAGCAGGTCCTGGAGCAGACCCTGGAGCAGGCGCTCATGAAGGCCCGCGACCCAAAGCCCACGAAGATGTGGTTGACGCCGACTACGAAGATGTGAAGGATAAAAAATAACTTACCATATAAATCTTATTGAAAAAGGGCGAGGGATTTTAACCTCGCCTTTTTTTCTATAGCGTCCTCATTCACTGGGGACGGAATTTGATTTTGCCCCCCATGGGTGTTAGTATCGGAATCACTTAGGGGAGATAAACATATGGGTTTTTTCGAAAAACTGAAGCAGGGCCTTTCAAAAACCCATCAGGGCTTTGTCGAAAAAATCGATCAACTCTTTCTCGGAAAGAAGACGATCGACCAGGACCTCCTCGATGACCTGGAAGCCCTTCTTTACGAAGCCGATCTGGGAGTGAAGACGACCACCCAGCTGATTGAAGGTGTCCAGCAGGGACTGAAGAGAGGTGAACTTCAAAATCCGGACAGGGTAAAAGAATTCATAAAACAGGAGATCTCACGGACACTCCAGACAGGTGAAAAACCCCTCTCCATCGATTTCGCTAAAACAAAACCCTTTGTCTTCATGGTGGTCGGAGTCAATGGTGCGGGCAAGACGACCACCATCGGAAAGATTGCCCATCAATATTCATCGCAGGATAAGAAAGTCCTGATCGGCGCCGCCGATACCTTCAGGGCTGCTGCGGTCGAACAACTCGAAATCTGGGCAAATCGAGCAGGAGCAGACTTCATCAAGCAATCCAGAGGTTCGGACCCCACTGCTGTGGCTTTCGACTCCATTCATGCTGCCAAGGCCAGGAACATCGACCTCGTCTTTATCGATACAGCGGGAAGGCTTCACACAAAGGTCAATCTGATGGAAGAATTAAAGAAGGTGAAGCGGATTGTTGGCAGGGAATGCCCGGGAGCGCCTCACGAAATTCTTCTTGTCCTCGATGCCACCACAGGTCAGAACGCCATCTCTCAGGCCAAACTCTTCAATGAAGCCATCGGCGTGACAGGAATCGCCCTCACGAAACTGGATGGAACAGCCAAGGGCGGGATCATCGTAGGAATTACAGAGGAATTAAAAATTCCAATCCGATATATTGGCGTAGGCGAAGCAATCGATGACCTAAGGGAATTCAACGCCGCCGACTTCGTCCAAGCATTGTTTTGATCTACCCCGGATAAAAGCCGGCCTCCTGACCCGCTGTTTATCGCCTCGGAATTTCTTCCAGGCCTTATTTTAAAGGATCATCAAAGTTACCTTTTCCTCCGAGAAATACATTCATGCCCAATGGTGAAGCCTGAACGTAAATCGGCTCGATTGCATCCAGAAACCGCTCTTCACCACGCCAGAAGGGAAAATTCCCGAGCCTTTTAGGTAAAGCGGCAGGTACCAGTGGGATCAGCGCTCCCCCAAGCAAATCATCAGATACGCTGCCCCCCGACCAAAACTTAGATACATCTGAAGTCAGCGGCTCAGACAAAGGGGCCTTTTCTTCTTCCTCATGGATGAAGCGAGGTTTATGCTTAGCTTCCTTGGTGGTTATTTTATCGCCGGTCTGGTCCAGAAGCCCGACCAATTCCTCCCTGCTCATCCCGCGCAGTTTGAAGATCAGGAATGGATCACGGTCGAACTCTTC
>JASEIE010000279.1 GCA_030024065.1 Thermodesulfobacteriota bacterium | reverse complement strand
GTCATTTCGAGGAACCCCTGCTCGACCAGTGGTTGGATGTGCCGTTTAAAATTAAGATAGACTGGTCTCAGTCCCAATTGGGCAAGGATCTCTTGTTTTTGCTTAGGCGCAGAACAGAATTTTAAAATTATGACTTGCTCACTGACTTGCTCACTGACTTGCTCACTGACTTGTGGGGTTATTTTACGAGCTATTTCAACGGTTGGCCAAAAAGTAGCGGTAAAGAATCCATTAACTGCAAACTTTGGCTCAGGGCACCTATGCTTCCTTGCATCCTCTATCATGCGCCGAATTCCTGTACCTGCCTTTTCAATGAGGGCGATTCGGTGAAGAAGGTCTGCTATAAGCGGATTCCGCCTCACACTGCGAGTGCCAAGTTCTTCTTTGCTTAATCCTCTTGGCAAACCCCCAGGGTTGCTGATTTCAATCCGGTCGTCATAGATTTCAACGAAAACGTTTGCCCCTGTTTCAAAGTAGTCCCGGTGCATTACAGCATTCGTAATTGCTTCGCGCAGGGCTCGCAAGGGATAGTCTGGCACATCTTCGCGTCTCAACTTCTCAATGCGGTAGCCAGTCCGCGTGTTCCTCTCAATGAAACGAAGGCTTTCCTCAATGTCGTTTACCAGACCTCCAGCAAAGTCTTTACGATCCAGAATGTCAACTTTGTCCGTACCTTTTGCCAGAAGACAAGTGACATACGCCTGGGGAAAGAAATGTCCCGTATTCTTAGCAAAAAAGAGAACTCCAGCATTTCGGAAGATAAGACGTTTTCCAACACGCTCAGCAACCTCAATATTCACCAAAATATCATCAATCCTCCCTCTCGTAGTGATCCGACTCTGGCTAATCCATGCATCGAATTTCTCCCGGTCGAAGTCTTCAGGGTAACGGAATTTTGGACAAACGGATAGGTCAAACCGGATCGCCCCTTCAATGCGGAAAAAATCTCGTATCTCATCTCGTGAGAGTTTCTGGGTACTCGCTCCTTGTCGCCAGAAAAACCCATCACGGCATTGAACAGGCTTGTTCTCGCTTTCTCGAACGGTGATGACCATTACCCTACCCACCGTCTCAATCAGAATCTTTACCGGTGTGTCGCAGTTTCTGGCAATATCCTGGATTTGTGCTCGTAACTTATTACTGTCTCGTACTCCTACCACCCTTCCATCATCACGGACTCCAAGAAGGATTTTCCCTCCCGAACTGTTGGCGAAGGCAGCAAGGTCCCGGGCAAGGGAAGAAGAGAGTGCTTCCTTATACTCCAACATGGACCCCTCTCCTTCCCGAAGAAGGATATCAAGGTCTGTCTGCTTCATACTTTTCTCTGTCTAAAAAATCGCTTAGGTGTTTTTACTCCTACGATGAGTTCAAGAAGTTCCTCGCGGGTCAATTGTCCCCCTTTACGTCCTCTGCCCCGGCATCACGGCCCATGCGGCACTTGATGTTTTAATTAATGATGAAGTCCAACTCCTGGCTATTAAGTCTATAAAATAGGAACCCGTCCCCAATTACCCAATTACTCACCCTTACCCTCTCCCCACGGGGAAAAGGGGTAGGGGGAAGAAAATGAGGGCTTCAATTTGGTTTAGAGTTTATTGAATTTGGGCAAAGAAGTCAAACAGGAATGAAAATGTTATGACTCGCATTCTATTGAATGGGGATGTTGGTGATCAATTTCAGGGATTGGGGGATGTACATAGACAACTCAAAGTAGAAAACTTTAAACACACTAAGAATCCTTATGGCTGGAAAAGGATTGATAAATTTTTTTTAAGTCCTGATAGTCCTGAAGGGTATCCTTGATCATCTCCAGGTCTTTATCATTCAGCGACCGAACCGGTTTGGCAGGAGCGCCTAAGGCCAGTGTTCTTGGCGGGATGATCGTATTGGGTGTGACCACCGACCCTGCACCGACTATCGATTCCTCACCGATCTCAGCTCCATTTAAAAGGATCGTCCCTATTCCGATCAGAGAACCCCTTCTGATCGTGCACCCATGCGCCACCACCCGATGGCCCAATACGACTTCGTCTTCGATGACGAGGGGATAGAACTTCTTGTCGATGTGAAGGACACAAGAATCCTGAATGTTCACATTTGATCCGATCCGGATATAGTTCAGGTCTCCCCGGACGATGCTGTAAAACCAGATATTGCTTTCCGGTCCGATCTCCACCTCTCCGATGACCATCGCATTTTCAGCGATAAATGCCGTCGGGTCAATCTTCGGATACTTTCCTCTAAACTCCATGATCATTTTTTAGCTCCTTTTAAGAAATAAGATGAAGACGATGAAATAGCACCCAGCGCTGATGATGAGGGCCTGGGTAAATCCAAAGCTGATCGCTATCAGAATGGTCAACACGGATCCCAGAACAGAACTTGCGCCATTCACGCCCCACATCCAGGGGATATGGTTTCCCATCCCCATTTCTTTAAGTGATCTTATGCCCAAGGGAAAAGGCAGTCCCATCGAAAAGCCCAAAGGGGCCAATATCAGATTCGCAATCAACGCCCGAAGAGGAAGGGCCAGCCCTAAGAGTTGATCGAGGAGCGGAGGAAGGAGGAAAGCATAGAAGAGGAGAAGAAGGGCGATGGTCAGGGAGGAGATGACGATTCCTTTTCTTATTCTATCCAAGATGAGACGGCCGCTCCACAGGCTTCCCAAGCCTGCCCATCCCAGGAGGGAGAATATTAAGAGGGCCAGGGAGAATGTCGGCTGGCCAAGAAAGAGCGTCAACCTCTGGATGAAAGAGATCTCACTTAACATGAACCCCATCCCAAGCATCGAGAACAATGCGATTGACTTTAATCTGCTCTGAGTCAATCTTTTCCCCTCCTCCGAATCCTTCTTGCCCTGGGTGGCTCCTCCTCTCCAGCAGAGAAGGGGAATCGATACCATGAGAAACCATATCATGATAGATAACCAGAAGACCAGAGAGACAGAATTCGGGATTCCTCTCTCAATCTTGTAGAAGAAAGGTCTGTTGTCTGAGACCGGGCTGATATCATAACCTCGCTCTTTCACCATATGGATAAAACCATCGAGCGTGATCTCCCCGCCGGTAAGACGCATCAGGGCCGGGTTGAGCGTCCCTTCCTTCCCGATGGATGGAAAGTAAGAGATTTTCGGTTCCAGTTCAAATTGATCCATCGCTCGAAACGTAAGAAGCATTTCCGTTGCCTCAAAGGGTGTTTTCTTGAGGACGAATACGGGGTACAGATCAGAGCCCAATATGTAAATCCGCCCCATCGCTTCAGCCGTTCCGATCCCTCTTCGGTTCAGCGCATTCAGGGAGATGGAGAGGAGCCTCAGGATTTCAGCATCGTTATGGCCCACTACCACGAGTCGTCCCTCCTCGGTCAAATGATCCAGATAGTCATGGATGGACGCAGTCGTAAATAGAAAATTCTCCGTGAGCGCATATCCTTCGAGGCTCCGGCTGGTATTGGTCACAGGGAGGCAGAGCAAGATCATGTCATACCGTTCTCCCTGTCGTCTGAGGAAATGCCTTCCTTCATCAATGACAATGCTCACCCGATTCGTGTCTATATAAATCCCTCCATTGTAGGCTGAGTATTTCCGGACGATGTCCGCCAGATCCCTGTTCACTTCAACCGCCGTAATCTTTCGAAACCCGGCCATGAGCGCAAGAAGCACGTCCCTCCCTCCGCCTGGTCCGATGATTAGGACATGATCCTTCTCATGCTCTTGGAGATGAAGAAACGGGAGGTAACCCGGGAAGTTTGTCTTGAGAGCGTTGACCGCAGGGTCAGGCTATTAAGATGACCGTTGAATTTATACATTGGGGAGCCTGCTGTCCCATCGATATAAAGGTCCATGTGGTCAGCGTCCTTGCCGAAAGAGACCAGATCTGTCCGGCCGAAGGCGCTCCACCTGGTCTCGAGGATTTTCCCCTGCGAGGAAGGCCTGGAGAGGACATCGTGTATCTCCTTCTCCGGATTTTCGCCGATGGACAAGGCGGGCAGAAAAAAGCCGGCAAGGTTTGTCCCCCATAGAAGGAAGAGGATCAAGAGGCTTCCCGTTGAAAGGAGCCATCCCTTCTTCCCCTTCTCTGTCTCAGCCAGGGCAAAAAGCAATGCGGCCATGGAAGCGACGACACCGAGAAGAAGGCCGGCGCTTATCCCGCCAAGGAGGTCCAGGAATGGGATGATACCGATGGAGCCTATCGCCCCTCCTATCAAGTCCATGCCATAAATCCTTGCGCTCGCCTCAGGAAACCTGGAGTAGATCTCTGCGAGAAGCATACCGGCGAAGAGAAAGGGGATCAACAGGATGAGACAATAGAAAAGGATGTTGCCCAGATAGCCCGCCTGAATAAGACATAGGATAGAGAGGGAAATGGCCAGCGCATAGAGGGAAGCGAAAAAGGTTAATAAAATGGACCGGCCATGGACCTTGGAAATTCTTAATCTGAGAAGATGGACCAGGATGCCTCCCACACCGAGACCGAGGAGGGTTAAGGAGAGGACTATGAATACATAGTGGTAAGAGAGTAAGACGGAGAGGAGTCTGGAGAGGGTGATCTCAAAGGTGATCAGGCTAAAGGAGGTGAGAAAAATGGCGCCCGTCAAAATCCAAAGTCTTTTTCTATTTTTATGCTCACCTTCATTCATTAGGGATACGGTTTCTTCCCCGTCTTCAAATATTTTAAACCCCTAAAAAGCATGCCCATTATACAATAAAATGGATGCATATTCCCTTAAAAAAAAGCGGGGCCATTGTTGCCCTGCTTTAACCTTGATCCAGCCGGACTCCTTTTGAGGGTTTAAATGAATCCCAGCGAGCGAAGCCTTTCCAGATTTCCTTCCTTCTTCTGAGCGATTTTTCGAAAAATTCTTGCCACTTCAGGAAGGGGCACTTTGGAGGATACATCATGAAAGAACTTCCTCTCTCTTTCCTCAAGCATCAGAGCCGTCTTCAAAAGGTCAACATCCCCCGCTGAATCCAACATCTTCAGGTCGATTCGATAATCCTCTTGGTGAAGTCCGGTGACGGGTTCAAGGATCATCTCCGTCACATTCTCCCGCCGGGTCTGTTCCATCAGGGAGTGATTTTTCCCTGCCTCATTCAACAAAGACTGAAGGGTCTCTCTGAGAGCAGGGTTTTGTGCTTTTTGGACCAAAGCCTTATAGGCGCCCTCTGTTTGCCCAACCACTTCAGCA
>JASEIE010000278.1 GCA_030024065.1 Thermodesulfobacteriota bacterium | reverse complement strand
GTTCTTAGGAAGAACTACAAAAGCAGTTATCTGCCGCGTAGCGGCTTACTTGAACGCGTAGCTCCAGCGGACGGCCTATGGCCGCTGCTGACCTTGGTCGTTAGCTGGCCAAGGAGTGTGTGCCGTCATGACCATCGACTACAGGACCATCACCCTCGACATCGCACGGCAGGCTGTGCAGGCCTACAACTCGGGCTGTTACGCAGGCGGCATCAAGAATCCCGACCTTGATCGTCGGGCTCTCCAGTTGTTCGCCAACGGCCTCGCGCTCTCACTCGAGGGTGTTCTAGAGCAGGTGCGCTTCATCGGCGTCGATTACGGTGGTGTCGCAGGGTTCAAGGCTGCGTACTCCTTGGCACCAGCCATCGCTCATGACATCCATGCCGTTCGCGACCGCTATGCTGGTCTCGCCAAGTCAGCCCCGTCACTCTTGCACGCGCCCAGTCCGGTCGAGGTGATCTCGGAGCTCTATGCGCCCTTCATCAAGCCGCTTCATGGCAAGCGCAACTGGCAGGTGTGGGCTGCCAAGTTCTGGCACTTCCTAAACCCAGAGGCATTCCCCATCGAGGACAGCAGGGTCGACAACTTCTTTCGTTTGTCTGGTCTCGCGCACTCCCCGGAGAAGTACGTCTTCCTCTCGAATCGATTCCGCGAGTTCGCCATGGCGCACCAAGGCTGGCTTCCTCCTCTGCGCGCGACTGATGGCGGTCATGCCTGGTGCGACAACAAGCTTTGGGACAAGGTGTGCTACGGCGTCGTTGAGCTTGAAGGATGCCAGGCCAGCTAACCAAGGCGCGCAGCTGACTGCCTACAGCCTACGCTCCTGCGTCGCTCCGGCTTTCGGCAGCAGCTGACGCCCAGCGTAAGGCGAACAGGAAGGAACGCATGATTAATCGACAAGGTAGCTTCATGAAGGCCTTCTACCTACTCTTATGCACCCTCTTGCTAATGGCCCTCCTTTCTCCTGCTAACTCCCATGCTGATCCTGAGAGGATTTTTAAGGAAAACAGTATGGCTGTTGTAGTTGTTGTTGCATACGACTCTAAACATAAACCGATAGCCCAAGGAAGTGGTTTTGCTGTAAGACAAGATGGGGTGATAGTAACAAGTTACCATGTTGTTAATAAGGCCTCAGGTATCGTTATAAAAGCTAAGAATCCTAGGTTTGTGAAAATGACGCCAAGTGAACGTTGGGCAGAAATACTTGAAGTTGAGGGAATAATTTATTTTGATAGGGAAAATGATCTTGTAATTCTTAAGGCAAAATTCAATGAAAAAAAGGTATTACCGACAAGAAAGAGGGACCCTGGCGCTGGCTTTCTCAAAGAGGATCCCCCAAATTCAGACTTTGCAAGGGTAACAATTGGAGAGATGTTTGCATTGGAAAAACTCCCTGTTGTAAAGCTTGGGGATATTGATAACGCGAACATAGGTGAAAAGGTTTATGTCATAAGCAGTCCTCAGGGGTTCGAAAATACTATATCTGAAGGAATATTAAGTGGTTTGAGAGACGCTGATTGGGGTATAACGCCCTTGTTACCTTCCTTACCTCTTTGGCACTATGATCCATACAAACCTTTGCAGGCTCAGGAATTGGACCAACTCCGCTATGATAAGAAATTGAGGTATAGGAGAAAAATTTTACAGATAACAGCGCCCGTATCAGAGGGTAGTAGTGGAGGTCCTGTCTTCAATAAAAGCGGTGAGGTTATTGGTGTAGTAACGTCTCTAATAAAAGAAGGACAAAATCTGAATTTTGCAGTACCAGTGAATCTGATAAAAGATGAGATCGATAATAAAGAAGTTATCCCTTTAAACGAATGGAAAACGGGTAAAACGGAGGAATGGCAGACAGGCTCTAAGGATAAGGTAAACCGGTGCATTACCATAATGGAAGAGCGAGCGGCAGCACTTGCCACGCAAGATTGGTCGTATCTTGAACGATTAGCTAATCGGTATCTCCAGAATTGTGAGGGAGTCCTTGATTCTGAAGACTACTCTGAGGCCTACTGCCACCTCGCAATGGCACACATGAACCGCGACAATGCAATGGCTGCTCTGGAAGCGAGTGAGAAATGTATTGATGTTTTTTATGCAAACTTTGGCTGCCATGTTGAGAAAGTACGGGCACTCCTTTACCTTGGACGACAATCAGAAGCACGTACTGCATTCGAGATTGCAGAAAAGATTGCTGCTCACGTTATTAAGATTAACGAAAGGAAATTGAGTGAGGCATCTCAGCCTTTATATAAGAAGTTATATTCCTCTAAGCAGAGGATGCTCGAGGCACAAAAGTCACACTTAGACTCGTTGCGTCGCTTTGTATATCGATAGTGTCTAATACTGTACTGCAGGCCACGTACGGCCACTGAGGTTTATCATTATCCTCTGTTCCTTACACAAATCAATAGGCCTATCAGAATGTTAATCCTCAAGCTTTGTAGGTTTCAAAAAGTACAGGATCCGATTTTCTGTCGCCTTCTGTGTAAAAAGGCGACATTTCCATTTTCTCCTCCTTAGCCAGTCCTTTATTTTCCTTTAGAGGGACGTAGATCAAAATTATCAAAATTCCCATTAGGAAAATTCACAATGACAATAAGGAAGTAGGGGGAGGTAATTTGAATACTTTGAACAACGTTCCATGTCCCCAGCACGAAGGAGAAATCCTCGACCTGTAAAAGGAATTGGGGTCAGGCATAAATAATTAAATATTAAAAGTAGAAGTCTAATATAATATCAGATAGCCATGGCGGGAAAACAAGGATTCATAAATAAGGAAATTAATCATGCCTGACCCCAATTCTCCATTTCTGACCCCATTTCTCCATTTCTCCGCGAGAAGAATAATTCTCCGATGCCTTGATGAAAACCTGTTAGCTTTTTTTGGTTAGCTCTCAGGGAGAAGCGCTACCCCTTGACACGCCTTCATTAATTTCTTATCATGGTATAACTAATTAATTAATCAGTTCATTATTCCTTAAGGAGGAAAAGGAATGGAAGGAAGTCTAAAAGTGACCAAGAACATTTCGGCTCTTATAGCCAGAACACAATTGGGCCAGATTTTGGAAAGAGTTAAAAAGAATCAGGACCGCTTTTTGATAAGCAAAAAAGGAGAAGCTACGGCAGTTATTTTAAGCATCGAGGATTATTTAAAAAATATTGTCAAGCAGCCTGACGTGTTAACTAAGCTCCAAAAACAAGCTAAAAAGGCTGGAACGGATAAGCTCAGTCTTGAGGACATTGATGCAGAAATTAAGGCCTTTAGAAAAGGTCTTTAGCCTATGCTCAAGGTAGTTTTTGACACCAACGTCATTGTTTCAGCCGCTCTATATGGAGAAAGTTTGCCCGCCTTACTTTTATCTTTAGGCTTAGAAGATAAAGTAAGGTTTTTTGTTTCTCCGGCGCTTTTGAATGAATACGAGGCAGTTCTTAAAAGATCTCGTTTCAAGTTGGGCCAGAGACAGGTTACAGAACTAATGGGGAAAATTAATCGAAAAGCATTAATAGTCACCCCCACCAAACGATTAAAAATACTTAAGGTGGACGAACCTGATAACAGGGTTCTGGAATGTGCCATAAAAGCTAAGGCGGATTTTATTATCACGGGAAATAAAAGGCATTTTCCTTTTGAAGAATTCAAAGGTAGTAAAATAGTGACTCCAAGAGAATTTATAAATAGCATCAGCGAGTTGTAAGAAAACACTAAAGGAAAAGAAAACGAGACGGAAAGAAAACGGGACGGTTCTATTAATTTTTGAGAAGTAAACCCCGTTAGTAGGAGGCAAAGATGAATCAGAGTAAGTTTCCACCAGGGTGGGACGAAGAGAGAGTCCGCAAAGTTCTTGCTCACTATGAGGAGCAGACGGAAGAAGAGGCGTTGGCGGAGGATGAAGCGGCTTTTGAGAATCAAACGCAAACCTTTATGGAGATCCCCAACGATCTGGTGCCTGTGGTCCGGGAACTCATTGCCAAGCATCAAACATAGGGTGACGTCAAATAACACCGCTCTCCCGGCTGCGGCCATTTGGGTTTTTCCCCAACCGTTTCGCGGATCAGGGGCGCAATGTTATACAAAAGAAATAAAAATTGGCTATGCCCTATCAATACAAAAGAGAACCATTAAGCGATGACGAAGTCAACCGTCTAACCAATGCCTATGAGACTTTTGAGGAGAAATTCGTCATCTGGACCCTCCTTGACACTTGCTTGCCTTAACCTATCGCTGCTCGACAATGCCATCTATTGACTAGAAAATTATTTCCTGTTATTTTTAAACTAAACGATTAACTAATTAGTTTATTCGGAGGGCAACATGGAAGCTAAATTTATGACCAAACTAATTGACGCTCTTTCCGCTCGGACTCGTTTCGGAGAACTGATGGAAGAAGCGGAAAAGGGAAAGACACGGTTTTTAGTCAGCCGGCGAGGCAAGCCCAAGGTGGTGATTTTAGGCGTGAGAGATTATTTAAAGAACGTTATTAAGCAGCCTGAGATCTTAACCACCATTCAACTCAGCGCTCAAAAAGCCGGGCTGGATAAGATGAGCGATAAAGAAATTGAATCTGAGATTGCCGACTACCGCCGATCTAAATCTAGAAAATAACCACTGCCTATATGCTCAAAGTTGTTGTTGATACCAACGTCATTGTTTCTGCCCTTCTCAGACCACAGAGCAACCCAGCTTTGACTATCTCTCTCATCCTCAATGGCGACTGCAGACTATGAGAACGTCATCCTTTAAGCGCTGTAGCAGAAGAGATTTTTTATCTTTAGTTTTGGGGCTGGCGGGCGGGTTTTTTTTCTCTGGCCCTAAATCCCTCTTGAGCGCTCCCTTTCCCCATTTCTTTTTTGCCCAGCTCAAATACCGTGGCGGCGAATGGGATCCGAATCCTCAATTTTTTGAACCCATCATTAAGGAGCTTGAGCTCAGGACAAGCATCGATGGAATGAAGCAAAGACGAGTAACAACCATTTCTGACCCTGATCTCTTCTTCTACCCCTTCCTTTATATGGCGGGAAAATATGAGTTCGATCCTTTCACCCCACAGGAAAGGGAGACTTTGAGGCGGTTCCTCAGCTACGGAGGATTTCTTTTCGCAGAGGATACCGTGGGGGCTAAAGGGTTCGGGTTTGACAAGTCCTTCCACAGGGAGATGAAGCAGCTTTTCCCCGACCATGAGTTAAAAAGACTTCCTGCC
>JASEIE010000277.1 GCA_030024065.1 Thermodesulfobacteriota bacterium | reverse complement strand
ACAAGCACAGCCCTGCTTCTCCTGATGATCTGGCACCGGTTAAGGGGAAATGAGGAGGTCAATCTTTTTTCACGGACGATTCCGAGAGAGGTGGTCAGCCGCACCCTCTCCATCATCTTTGCCTCTGCCTTTTCCATCTCAATCATCACATCGGTTCTTCTGATCGCAGGAGGGGGGAATCTCCCGCCCCTGGAAAGTCGGCACTTCTTCGTAGAGTATCTTTTTGAAACGGTTTCTGCATTTGGCACGGTAGGACTGTCCATGGGAGTGACTCCGAAATTAAACGACATTCAAAAGGTGGCCATCATCTTGATCATGTTTGCCGGCCGGGTGGGTCCCCTGACGCTCGCCTTCTCACTCTCGAGGAGTACCGGGAGAAAGGGTTTGACCTATGCTGAAGAAGGGGTGATGGTGGGGTAAATTGGGAATGGGAAATGGAAAATAGGAAATGGGAAATGAATTAAGAAGGAGGGATTCGATGAAACGAGTCGTTGTGATCGGATTGGGGATTTTTGGTTTTAATATTGCAAAAGACCTCTATGAAAACGGAATCGAGGTGATCGCCATCGATAAGGACAAAGAGGTGATTCAGAAGATTAGGGACTACTCCACGAAGGCGGTCCTGGCCGATGGTACGGACAAAGAGGTGATGGAATCTATTGGGATCCAAGAGGATGATGTGGTCATTGTATCCTTCGGAGAAGACTTGGCTGCGGCCACTCTGATCACTCTTCATCTCAAGGAGATGAAGATAAAGCATATCATTGTCAAAGCTCCCAATGAGGATCATAAACATGTGTTAGAGAAGGTAGGGGCAACAGAAGTAGTCATTCCCGAAAAAGAAATGGCGGATAAGATAGCGAAAAGTCTGATCTCCCCCAATGTTCTCGATTATATCCCTCTCTCAGAAGATTATACGATCTGCGAACTGGTTCCTCCCCCCGGTTTCATGGGGAAGACGATCGGAGAACTCCATCTGAGAAGCCGGTACCACATCGAGGTGATTGCCATCAGGGAGGTGCTTCCCGAACGGATCCGGATGGTGCCCCGGGCTGATTTTGTGATCAAGGACAGTGATGTCCTGGTGGTGATCGGCAAAGAAGAGGATATCCAAAAAATCAGATAGGGAGATAGGGAGATGGGGGGATAGGGAATTGGGGAAATGGGAAGATGGGGAGGATAGGAGATAGATGAAGATTGCCATCATCGGAGCCGGAGAGGTGGGATTCTACTTAGCTCAGAGGCTCTCTCTTGAGAGACATGATCTGGTCATTATTGATAATGATCCGGAGAAATGTGCTCATGCCCAGGAGGCTCTCGATGTCTCGGTGATTGCGGGAAGCGCATCGAGTCAGAGCGTTCTGAAAGAAGCAGGCCTGGAATCAACCGATATGCTGATTGCGGCATCAGGTGTGGATGAGATCAATCTGATCGCGTGTATGATCGCTTCGAAGATGGGAGTGAAACGAAAGATTGCCCGGGTGAGAAATCCGGATTATTATGAAACCTCGTCCATTCTTAAGCCTGAAGATCTCGGAGTGGACCTTTTCATTCATCCTGAAGAGGAGGTGATCGAGGAGATCACCCGCCTCCTCATGCGGGCCTCGGCCTCGGAAGTCATCGAGTTTGAAAATGGCAAGATCGTTGTGGTTGGGTTGAAACTGGATGCCCAATGCCCAAACTTAAATAAACCGCTAAAAGAGATCGGAAAGGAAGAAGAACGGGAAAATCTTAGGGTTGTGGCCATGCTGAAGGGCGAGAAGACGATCATTCCAACCGGTGAGGACTATTTCAGCAAAAACGACCAGATCTTTGTGGTTGCCAAACGGGAAAGCCTTCCCCATGTCCTATCCCTGGCCGGGAAAACAGACCAGAAGCTTGATAAGATCATGATCCTGGGCGGAGGCAAGATCGGAAGAGGGCTGGCGGCAAAATTAGAGGAGCGAATCGAAGTCACCCTGGTCGAATCAAACAAAGAAAAATCGGTGAAAATCGCCTCCCAACTGAAACGGGCAGCGGTCTATCAGGCAGATGGGACAGAGATCGACACATTGGCCAGGGAAGGCCTCCTGAATATGGACGCCTTCATTGCCGTGACCGGGGATGATGAGGACAATATCCTGTCCTGTTTGTTAGCTAAGCATCTCGGGATTCATAAAACCATTGCCCTGGTCAATAAACCCACGTATCTTCCGCTCCTGCCAGTCATTGGAATCGACTCGACCGTTAATGTCCGCCTCTCCACTGCAACCGCCATCTTGCGATTTATCAGAAGAGGCGCGATCCTTTCCGCTGCCGCCTTTCATGGAATTGATGCGGAGGCCATCGAATTTGAGGTCATGAAGTCAAATAAAATAACAGGGAAGCCCCTCAAAGACCTCGGATTACCAAAGGGGTCTCTGATTGCGGCTGTGGTTCGAAAGGAAGAGGCGTTTATCCCCCACGGAAGGAGTTCCCTGGAGCTTGGCGATAAAGTGATCGTTTTTGCTTTGCCCAAAGCGATTTCTTCCATCGAAAAGAGGTTTTCGTAAACCCGGTTAGAAATTCCAGCGGAACATTATTGTCTCACTCGGGGAAGAAAACCCTCGCCTTTAGGCGAAGACTTTACCTTAACGTGCACAAAAAATGACGCAAGTGTGCTTACAAACCTTTACAATTGCGGATTATTTTATTGTTTATGGGTAACAGTCGATGTCACCTGAGGTGGCCTTTGGATTTTGCTTGAAAACGGAGTAGCCAAACGTTTAAAGGCGCCGCTGTAAAGGTTTTCCAGCACACCCGCCTCCCTTTTTATGTCAATTTTACGCAACTGTGAGGTTTAGTATGCACACTGTGTGCAGGTTTTTCAGGTTTTCCCTCGTGAGAATTTCTGTGCTGGTCTGTTTTTTCTTTAGCCGACTTCAGTCGGTAGAGAATCCACCAGCTTGTAGCTGGTGGTAGTTCAATTCTAACGGGGTAAACAAAGAGAGGGCGTTGAAACTTTCTAATATCATTTATACCCTATCCAGTCTCTGGCTGCTTCTCAGCGGGTTCTTCGCCCTGCCGTTAGGGTTTTCATTCTATTACCGGGATGGACTTCACTACATTTATATCTTTCAGATGATCGGGATGGGCCTCCTGAGCCTGATCTTTCGGTTTCTCATAAAAAGGCCGAACGAGCTCAGCATCAGAGAAGCCTTCCTGACCGTTTCGCTGACGTGGGTCACTTTTTCCTTCTTCGGGGCTCTCCCTTTTATCGTCTCGGGCTATATTCCAAATCTGACAGATGCTTTTTTTGAGACGATGTCAGGGTTTACCACCACCGGAGCCACCATCCTGACCGATATTGAAGCTCTTCCAAAGAGCTTACTCCTCTGGCGGAACATGACACAATGGTTAGGGGGAATGGGAGTGATCGCTCTGGCCGTGGCTGTTCTTCCGTTTCTTGGTATCGGAGGCGTTCAACTTTTCAAGGCCGAGGTTCCAGGTCCGATCAAGGACAGGATCTCTCCACGCATCAGCGAAACCGCTAAAATTCTCTGGGGCGTCTACCTTCTGTTCACGATCGCTGAAATCCTTCTTCTGATGTTGGGCGGCCTTTCTCTCTTTGATTCGGTCTGTATCGCCTTTGGCACTCTGGCCACCGGCGGATTTGTTCCCACCAATGCGAGCATTGCAGCCTTTCCTTCTCCTTTCATCCATTACGTCGTCATTGTTTTTATGTTTATCGCTGGGGTCAATTTTTCCCTGCACTACTGGGCGCTCAGGGGGAGATTAAATCTATACCTTTCCAATCCGGAATTTCGGTTCTTTCTTGGCATAACCGCATTTGCCACAGGATTGATCATGGCGGCGCGCCTAATGAGGGGAGAAGCCTTCTCAGAGGAATTTTTCAGAAGCACGCTCTTTCAAACGGTCTCGATTGTGACGACCACCGGTTTTGTCACCCATGACTACGAACAATGGCCTTTTGTGACCCAGATCATCCTTCTTGCCTTGATGCTCTTTGGAGGCTGCACCAGTTCGACTGGAGGAGGGATCAAGAATGTGAGGATCCTGGTCGCCTTCAAATTCATGGGGTCCGAATTAAAAAAGTTGTTTCATCCTCACGGAATCTTTCCCATCAGGATGGGCGACAGGGCTGTTCCGGAACGTCTGGTGTCAAATATCATCGGATTCGTTGCTTTATATATCCTGATCTTCTTTTTGGGTGTGATGGCCATGGCAGGGGTCGGACTCGACATCGATACGTCCATTGGCGCGGTGGCGGCCACACTCGGCAATGTAGGGCCCGGAATTGGCGGGGTGGGCCCTGTGGAAAATTATTTCCATCTCCCGGCCATGGGAAAATGGATTCTCTCTTTCCTGATGATGATCGGTCGTCTTGAAATTTTTACCGTCCTGGTGATCTTCACCCGACCCTTCTGGCATTAAATGTCCCCCTATCCCCTCATCTCCCCACCTCCCCATCTCTTTTCCGTGTCCTTCCGGAGACGACGAGGGTGATTTCCCCTTTCCGTTTTTTTTCACCAATCTGATTCCTGATCTCGCTCACCTTTCCCCTTAAGACCTCTTCATAGATCTTGGTCAGTTCCCGAGTGAGAACGATCTCTCTGTCTCCGAGAACTTCGAAAATATCCTTCAGGGTTTCAGAGAGACGGTGGGGAGATTCATAGAAAATGAGGGTCTCCTTAACCTCTTCCAATTGTTTCAGTATGTCTCTTCTTTTCTTCGATTTATTGGGGAGAAAACCTTTGAAAAGAAAGGCATCGGTGGGAAGGCCGGAGACACTGAGAGCCGTAATGACTGCAGAAGGACCTGGAATAGGGATGACCGTGATCTCATTTTCAATGGCCAGCCGGATGAGACGGTATCCCGGGTCAGAGATGCCGGGCGTCCCTGCATCCGAGACCAGGGCGATTCGATCACCCCGGTTCAATCTGGAGAGGATGAATTCCCTCTTCTTCATTTCATTTCCTTCGAAGTAACTGGTAAGCGGGGTATGGATGCCGAAGTGTCTGAGAAGGAGAAGGGTATGGCGGGTATCCTCCGCCGCAATCAGATCCACTTCCTTTAATATACGGAGCGCCCTCAGGGTGATGTCCTCGAGATTCCCTATGGGAGTGGAGACAATATAGAGGGCGCCCTTCTTCTTATCGGATGGGGAAGAGATCATACCCTGTTCAATATCACTTCTTCATGGATGGATCAAGAGGTCCAGGAGAAAA
>JASEIE010000276.1 GCA_030024065.1 Thermodesulfobacteriota bacterium | reverse complement strand
GCCGCTTACTTAGCCACCCTCGTGGGCTAATCAGTTAGCGATCCGAAATATTTGAGGCCCGGAGAGGGGCTTCTCCGTTTGTTGACATCGGGGAAGCCCCGATTTTTTTAAAGTTTCTTTTTCTCCATAACCATAAAAATAGAAACCATCCCCACCCAGACAAGAGCGATTACAATCCAGTGATTGATCCCAAGTAGCGCAGGAATACTCAGTTTCCCATAATCTCCCCACTTTAGAAAACTATCCTTAAGGGAGGGATAGACCTCGGCAAAGATTCCTGCACCAACCAGCATTCCAAGGACCCCACCCCAGAAGGCATCCCATCTTCCCTCACCCGTTGCGCCAACGGCTGTTCCCGGGCAGTATCCGAGCATGCCCCAGCCCAGGCCGAAGATCAGCCCTCCGATAATATTGGCCCCCAAGACAGTGGGCTTCAGACTCAGCTTCCCCCACCCCATATCCACAAAGAAGTAGATCCCGACCATTCCGACAAGAATGGCAGAGATCATTAATTTAAGGATGGTGAAGTCTTTTAATCGGAGCATTCCGAGCTGTCTATCATATCTTAATGCCTGTCCCTTCTGGAGAAAGAAACCAAAGAAGATACCGGTGATGAGTCCCAGAATAAGAGTTCCCATCCTACTCACCCCCTTTCCCGTAGAGGAGGCGAGCCATGACGATGCCCCCGATAAAGAAACAGATAAGAGAGATCCAACCACTTAGGGCTAATTGCAGCGAACCGCTGATCCCGTGGCCGCTCGGTCAGCCATCGGCCATTCGAGCCCCGAACATCAGGATGATTCCACCGAGGAAGGCAACAAACCATCGTTTAAAACGGTCAGGCCCGAACCGTCTCTCCCACATGGGTGGGACAAACCTGCTCTTAAAATCTCCTGAAAGTTTGGAAGCGATAAAGGCGCCGATCAAAATTCCCAGAACCTCCATCCACTGCCAGTCGATGATGGGTTTCTCTTTAACGAAATAGGGCAGGGAGGCAACCCGCTCCGGGGTGAAAAGGCTTTCGATCATTCCAATGGTTCGGACAAAGGTTGTTGAAACACCGAGATATTTTCCTGCGGTGAGAACGGCAAACCAGCTCACCATTCCGATCAGCGCCCCTGCCACATATGGTGACCATTGAGACTTTTTAAAGATGTTCATTAGAAGCACCTCCTTTCTTTGAAGCTAAGAGCAAAGCGCATAGGGCATAGAGTATAATAAAAATTTGACAACGCTATATTCTATGCTCCATACCCTATGCTATTTATTTTTTAAAGACACTGAATAATTTATCCATGCCTGACTTTTCGAGTTTCGATACCGCATCGAGTTCTCCGGGGTCGAGCCAGATCCCATCACATTCAGAACATCTGTCCACTTTGATGGTTTTGTAATCAATTTCAGTCAGCTCCATTCCACATTTTGGACACCGCATATAATGGAGTTCCCGAAGCTTCTTTTTCTCTTGTTCCGCCAGTTGCTTATGTTTTTCCTCTTCAATCTTCTTTAACTTTTCAAACTCCATCCTCGCAAAATATTCTTCTTCTTGCTCGCTTGGTTTTTTCAGCATGTCCTCCTCCTTTTGATTAGAATATTTATAGAGCCCCTTTTAATAAACATCTCCTCTGAAATGTCGTAACTCAGGGCTTTAGCCCTGAGAAAGCTCTCCAAAAGGCGGCCACATCTGTGTGCCGAAGCACTTCGGTGCGCAGGCACATAGGGCCGCCCCTACAGATCAATCCTGAAGGGTTGAGTTACAGAAAACTGACAAACTCATCAATCTCCCTTCGGAAGGCCCTGGGCAAGAGTGTGATCCCCTCCTTGAGATTCCCTACTGCGATGAGCATGGGAATGATTTTATCTTCCGAGATTCCAAATTCTTTTTTTATGGATTCCTCGTTAAACCCGTCCATCGGGTGAGTTTCGAGGCCGAGCCCCTTTGCCGAAATCATCAAGTTCATGGCAAAGAGGGCAGTGTTTTTAACCGCAAAGAATTTTCTTTTTAGACTTTCCAACTCGCCATATAAATTCTTTGCCATCCCTTTGTTGTTTTCCCGCATCTCCGGTTTCATATATCCCAGTTCCTGCCAGCTATCCAGAACCCGATCAATGTTCTCTTCCACCCCCCTTGGATCAGCAACCATAATCAATACTGCGGATGCCTCTTCAACTTTAGGTTGATCAAAAGCGCATTTTTTGAGAATTTTTTTCTTTTCAGGGTCTCTCACTGCGATGATCTTCCAGGGCTGGAGGTTAAATGAAGAAGGGGCAAGATTTGCGATTTCCAGAAGCTCCTTCAGCTTCTCATCGGAGAGCGTCTGGCCGGGTTGAAAGAAATTGATCGAACGCCTCTGTTTAATCGTTTCTATGGTTTCCATGATCCAGCCTCCCTTTCGAATGGTTCAATATTAGAACAATCTGGTTTTTAATGCATTTGTTTCTTATAAATATTAAATAACCCCTTTGAGATAGTCAATCTCAAAAATAAGGCCCAGCGTTGTCCTTGAAGTAATCCTTCAGTTATGGGGCGACCAACTGATACCGTAACCTGTAACTCAGCCCTTCAGGGCTGATGAATCAGGGCTAAAGCCCTGAGTTACATATTTGCTGTAAGGATTTACTATTCGAAACTGAGGGGTTACTCCTTGAATCATTTTAAAAGTGACACATCTTGGCAAATGGTTGTATAATGAAATGTGATTTAAATCGATAATGATGGGAGGGCAGATTGTGGACCTCACAAATTTGTTTAAACCTAAAACAGTGGCTGTGATCGGGCTTTCTCTTACGAACGAAAGACATCCTGCCAATGTCATTTATAATAAGAACAACCTTCATTTAGAGGCGAAAGCTTTTCCGGTCAATAATCGGGGAGGGATCTATCAGGGAGATAAGGTTTATTCCAGCATCTTCGATATCCCTGAAAAGGTTGATTTGGCTGTGATTGCCACAAGAACTGAAGCAGTTTTAAAGATATTTGCCGATTGTATCCGTGCCGGAGTCGGAGGGGCTGTGGTGATCTCCGGTGGATTTGCTGAAACTGGGAACGGCGATTTGCAGAACCGCATTATTTCGATGGCCCGAGAGGCGGATTTTCCGTTCATCGGGCCAAATTGCCTGGGGATTTATTCTCCCCCATATGTCGATACCTTTTTCATTCCAAGTGAGCGAATCGTGAGACCGGGGAGGGGCAGGGTTGCTTTGGTCAGTCAGAGCGGGGGAATCCTGGTAGATCATATGGTCAAGTTAGCAGGAGAAGGGGTTGGTCTATCCCTGGCTGTAAGCATAGGGAACAAGGCCTTGATTGGAGAAATCGAACTCCTGGACTATTTTGCTAACGATCCCGAGACAAACGTGATTGCCTTCTACATTGAGGGATTTGCAGAAAGGGAAGGCAGAGCATTTGTCTTGAAGGCCGGCCAATGTCAGAAACCTGTCGTGGTGCTAAAGGCCGGGAAGACCTCCAGGGGCGGGCAGGCTGTGTCAAGCCATACCGCCTCAATGGCTGGCGACTATGAGGTTTTTTCTTCAGTCCTCACTCAATATGGTTTGGTGGAAGCCAAAGATGAATTCGAATTGATTCCTTTCTGCGAAGTCCTTTGCTGTTATCAGAATTCAATCGCGGGCAATATTGGGATCATTACCGGTAGCGGCGGGCATGGAGCAATGGCCGTCGATACCTGTTCGTCCCATGGGATCTCTGTTCCTACCTTGAAGGATCAGGATCAAATTGAGATGAGAGAGAAGGTTTCTCCACGGATTCGTTCTATCGCATCCTTCACGAATCCGATTGACCTTACAGGAAGTGCGATAGATGACGATTTTGTCATTGCAGTAAACCTTCTAAGCAGGAAGGAAGAGGTTGACTGCATTTTGGTCCTGCTTCTTCCCTATTTGCCGGGGATTACATCAGATCTGGGGGCTCGATTAAGCCAGATTTGTAGACAATCAGGCAAGCCCATGATTGCTTATGTCCCGCATGTTGAAAAGTACCTTATGTTTGTCGAAGGATTCCAGCTGAACGGGATACCGGTTGCCCATTCGATTGAAGAAGCCGTCCATATGGCGGAAGCATTGAGGAGGCATCAGCCATGTTGACCCAGGAGATGAAAGAGATCATTTCAAATTCAAAAGAAACAGGCTGGGTTTTGGAACCCCATGCCAAGCGACTCCTTTCTTTAGCTGGATTGGATGTCCCTCATTTTTTCTCGACCAGCAAAATTGAAGAAGCGATTGGGTTTGCTAAAAAGACCGGTTACCCCGTTGTCGCCAAAGTTGTCTCTCCGAAGGTGGTCCACAAATCAGAAAAAAATGGGGTAGAAGTGGGCATCGACAATGAGAGAAAACTGAGAGAGACCTTTCACCGGTTCAGCAAAATTGAAGGGTTTGCTGGAATGTTGATTGAAGAGATGTTTTCCGGTATAGAATTAATTGTCGGGGCGAAGAATGATTATCAATTTGGTCCGGTGATTCTTTTTGGAATCGGGGGCATCTGGACAGAGATTTATCGTGACATTATCTTGAGGATGGCACCCCTTGGCCAGAGGGATGTTGATTCAATGATGAGGTGTCTTAAAGGACGGCCCCTTCTTGAGGGCTACAGGGGTTCAACCCCTGTCAATGTTAAGGAATTAAACAGGTTGCTCATGACCTTTTCCGACCTGGTGATGGCCCTCGAAAGTGATATTGAATCAATTGACCTCAACCCTGTTATCTGTGCTTCATATAGATGCATTATCGCCGACGCAAGGATCATGCTGAAAAAATAAAATAGATCTTCAGCTACTTAAAAAATTCCTTTCTGTTTGACAAAATTCAATCGAAGGCGTAGAATTTTGAGAAATTACGAATTGAGGTTTAATTATCGTTAGCCCAAGAAAGGAAATGTTGTGAAAAGAGTTGATTTACTCCTTTCCCAGCTTTAACTTGCCCAGAAGTTGGACTTGATGGAGACCCTTTGGGCGGACCTCACCCGAGATGAAAAGACATTTAAATCACCATCTTGGCATGAGACCGCGCTTAAGGAGCGAAAGGAAGCCTTCGCGACCGGCAAAGTGACTGTGTCAGATTGGGAACAAGCCAAAAAAAGGATTAAGAAGAAGGTCTCATGAGGATAAGAATCGCCTTCTTAAATCCTTCCCGACCTCCCTTTGCCCTCCGGGTCAGAGACCCCGCCTACCGGCAGGCAGGCGCTCTGGGTCGGAGACC
>JASEIE010000275.1 GCA_030024065.1 Thermodesulfobacteriota bacterium | reverse complement strand
TTCGCCGGAAAGACGACTTTTTAAAAAACCGTAGTTTATAAACAGACTCTAATTAGAAAGGAGGTAAACCATATGGATATTTCTATTGACCGACTCAAACAAGCACTTTGTGACGGGGGCAAGATCCTTTCATACAAAGGCCTTAACGAAAGCTTCGGGCATATTTCCGCCAGATTTCCAGGCCAGGAGAAGCTCCTGATCACCACGAGGGGTGCCCTCGCCTTTGTTATGCCAAGCGAAATAGAGGAAGTCGATTTCAAAGGCAAAAAGCTGACGAAAAATTCGCCGCAAGGTGCGCCAAATGAAGTATTCTTACATTCCGAGATATATAAGGCGAGACCAGAGGTCATGGCCATTGCGCGGACACAAAGTCTATGGTGCGAAATCTTTGGCATTCGGATGGAGCCTGTGAAGCCGGTCCATGACTTTGGGGCTATGCTAATGGGTGATACGGCCTTGCTTGATGAGCCAATGCTCGGAGACATTGAGGATATTGGTAAGAAAATGGTTAAACAGCTTGGTCATATGAATGCTATCCTGCTAAGAGGGAACGGCAATGTCGTGGTTGGCCGAAGTGTTGAAGAAGCTATAGTAAGGGCGGTGTTTCTCGATGAGTCGGCGTACCTCAATTATGTGGCGCGAAACTTGGGAGAAAAGGGGGTCCGCTACTTTAGCAACCACGAAGTAGAAACTCACGGCATCGCGCTATCGAGGGCAGACCGGATTCAGAGAGCATGGGATAACTACCTCCGGCTGGCAACCGCTGGATTTCGTTTAGCCCCAGTAACCCCTCTCCGATAGAAGAGAAGATACCGATTGTTTTGACTGGAAAGATAGAATCAATGATTGGAATAGACTGCTAATAGGGGACATCCTATGAAACCTTCCCTTTCCGATCTCTCAGAGAAAGGACCTGAGACCATCCCCCAAGGTTCCTGATCAATCCCCCTCCAGATATTGAGCAAATTGTAAAGTGTATATTTTCATCAATGTCCCCTTAAATATGGAGTTGCATATGATTTATAAAATCTCCCCCTGCCTACCGGCAGGCAGGCTGGCCCCTCTTTGCCAAAGAGGGGAAAAAAGGGAGAACTTTGCTAAAGAGGGGGAGAGATAAGAGATAAAGGTGAGAGTCAATCCCGTTTCGTGACGAGGTGAAAGAGTTCTTTCTGTTTGATGGTCATCTCCCGCGCTCCCTTCTTTGTCCCCTCATGTTCGTATCCGAGAAGATGAAGAATTCCGTGAATCATGAGAAGGGTGATCATCTCCATCTCATTTAGGCCGAATCGCTTTGATTGGCGTTTTGCCGTTTCAATGGAGATGACGAGATCACCAAGAAGAGAGGGGTTAAGCGCCGAGAACTCCCCCTCTTTCATAGAGAAGGCGAGGATATTGGTGGGCTTGTCCCGCCCGAGGAAACGGCGGTTTAATTCCCGAATCTGTTTGTCATCGACCAGCAGGAGACTGAGTTCGACATCAGGAAGTCCCAAGTTGGTCAATATCTTTCGGGCCGCCCTTCTTATCCTTTTTAGGTCTAAGAGGATAGGTTTTTGTCGATTTCGAATCCAGATCTTCATGGTTCTTCTTTTTAGGGACCTCCGGGGAAGGGAGAAGGGGATAGTCGATCCTCTGATGGAAAATAGCTGTCAGGATACGACTGAAACTTTCTTCGATCTTTTGAAGATCTTTCAAAGTTAATTCACATTCCTCCAACTGCCCATCCAAAAAGATGTTATTCACAATTCGCTGGACCAACCCTCTGATCCGGGAAGGGGTGGGTTCAGAGAGGGTGCGAGAGGCTGCCTCCACGGCATCGGCCAGCATCACAATCCCCGCCTCTTTGGTCTGGGGTTTAGGGCCAGGATAACGGAAATCCATCTCGTCCATAGAATCCATTTCCGGATTCTCTTTTTCCTTGGCTTTTTGATAGAAATAAGAGATCAGGCTCGTCCCGTGATGTTGCTGGATGATATGAGCGATTCGTTCCCCCAGATGGTTTTCACGAGCCAGCTCCGCTCCGTCCTTCACATGGGAGGTGAGGATAAGGCTGGACATGGTGGGGGTGAGGTGGTCATGTTTGTTTTCCATTCCGCCCGCATTCTCAATGAAGTAAAGGGGCTTTTTCAACTTCCCGATGTCGTGGTAATAGGCGCTGACTCTGGCCAGCAAGGGGTTGGCGACAATCGATTTGGCGGCTGCCTCCACCAGGCTTCCGATAATGATACTATGATGATAAGTGCCAGGGGCCTGAAGAATCAGGTCTTTGAGAAGGGGATGGTCCAGATTGGCCAATTCGAGCAGCTTGATGTCGGTGGTATAGTCGAAAAGGCTTTCGATGATAGGAGCCATTCCCAGAACCAGGACAGAGGCAAGGAGGCCTGCAAGGAAACCCATGACCACATCGGAAAACAGGGTCATCTTGAAGAGGGTTCCGGAGATCAGGTTGTAAGATAGGATCATTAAAACATTTGCTCCTCCTATGATAACTCCTGCCTTGATGAGGACCGATCTCTGTTCACATCGCGCCACCTTATGGGCTCCGATCAGGCTTCCCACAAGGTTGAAGATGAAGAGAAAGAGCTGATTTCCCATCAGGGAAGCGGAAAAATAACCGGCCAGAGTAGCAAAGACAATTGCCACCTCTGAGTTGATGACAATTCGAATGAGCATGGCTCCAGCAGCGATGGGAAAGAGGTAGGTATAGGAGGAGGATGGAATGGAGAGGAATTCCCCGCCCAGTATATCGGTGATGAGCTGGAATATTTTGAGGAAGGCGATCATTCCGAGCAGGGTGCTGCAGCAGAAGAGGAGGTCTTTGGTGGTGAGAGTGACCTTCCGTATATTTTTCGTTGAGAATTCATATAGACTTGCCAGGATGAGAAAAGTCAAAAGGCCCAGACCGATGAGGATGGAGAGGATGTGACTCCTCTCCTTGGCCTTTTTCAAGGCCTCGATTTTGAGGAGGTGCTCCTCCCTGACACGCTCTCCGGCTCTCAGGATGACCTCTCCCCTTTTGACCTGAAAATAGACCGGATTCACCCTTCCCTTGGCCTCCATCTTTCGTGCTTCTGTTTCATCCTTGTTGAAAGTGAGATTGGGCCTCAGGAAGTGCTCCGAGATCTTTAATACGACGGGAGCATTCTCTTTGCCGATGGCTGAAGGAAGACGATCCGCTTCATTTCGGAGCCTGGTTTTTGCCTCTTTAAAATCGAAGAAATCGAAAGGAGGAACATCCTTCCTCTCTTCACGGTTTTGAATGTTACGGGTGACCACCCCTTTGTTTGCGTCGAGGTCGAGAAGGTCTTTATCATTGACAACCCCTCTTTTTAAGAGGGGGGCAATCAGTATCAGGGAAGCCTCTCCGATGGCAGGATTGAATTTCTCCTTTTCGAGGACCTGCCATTCCCTCTGCGTAAAAGAAAGGCGGAGGGAGGATTCCCACTCCTTTTTTTCCATCCCCCCGTCCACCTTTTTTATGGATGTGGCAAAAGAGGTGAAGGCGGTTCGGATCCGGTTTTCCGCATCGTTCAGAATTCCAGGATCGTAGTCATAAACGGAGAAGACAGACCTTTCCGCTTCGTTCCTTTTTTCCTGGGTCGATCTCTGGTCCTCCACCAGAAGGTCCTGGGTGGACTTGATCTCCTTTGTAGCGATGTCTCCAATTTTATAATTCTTTAAGGGGAGTTGAAAGGAAGGGGAGAGAATAAGGGTTAGGATGAGGGCGGTTCCAATGCCGAGAAACCACTTTTGATAAGTGGGGTTCTTGATCTTTTCCAGCCAGGAACTGCCCTTTACGTCATTGGCGGTCTTGCGTGGATAGAAGGGACGGACCAATTTTTTAAGAAATTTCTTCATAACCCTTTTTCAAGGAGGAGGTTACTGCCTTGAACGTTGGCGCTTCTCCTCCGCCCTTTCATAGGCCTTAATAATGTCCTGGACAAGGGGATGTCTTACCACGTCCCTGTCCGAGAAGTAGACGAACTGAATCCCTTCGATCCCTTTGAGGATCCCCTGGATTTCAATCAGCCCTGAGACCTTGTTTTCCGGGAGATCCACCTGTGTGATATCTCCGGTGATCACGGCTTTGGAACTGAAGCCCAATCGGGTCAGAAACATCTTCATCTGTTCCGGTCCCGTATTCTGGGCCTCATCGAGGATGACGAAGGAATCGTTAAGGGTTCTTCCCCTCATAAAGGCCAAAGGAGCCACTTCGATCACACCCTTCTCAACGAGCTTTGATGTCCGATCGAAATCCATCATGTCGTGGAGGGCATCGTAGAGGGGGCGAAGGTAGGGATTCACCTTTTCGTACATGGTTCCGGGAAGAAAGCCCAATTTTTCTCCGGCTTCCACGGCAGGCCTTGTCAGGACTATTCTTTCCACCTCCTGTTTCATGAGGGAGGCAACGGCCATCGCCATGGCCAGGTAGGTTTTTCCCGTCCCTGCAGGACCGATGGCAATCACCAGATCGTATTTGCGAATGGCATCAATGTAACGTTTCTGGGCAAGGCTTTTGGGTGTGATCGCCCTCTTTCTTGAGGAGATATAGACGGTATCGAGAAAGATATTCTCAAGGTTGACCGATTGATCGTCGGAGATCATCCGGATCGCATAATCGACATCATTCGGATAGAGGGGGTAGCCTTTCTTCAGGAGGGCGTAGAGGTCGCTCAAAACCCGCTTTGAAAGCTGGACATCGAGATCATCACCCAGGATGGTTATGGCATTGCCTTTGGCATTGATCTTGACGCCGATCGTCCTGGCAATGCGTCTTAAGTTTTCGCTATGAGCGCCGAAGAGGTTGTTTGCAACCTGGAGATCGTCAAAGACGACCTTTTCGGCAGTCTCTCCCTGGGTTTCTTTCAAATATGAACCTTCACCCCGTTAGAAATGATATCCCGCTACTCTGTAGCTGCACAACATTTTAGAATAATTCCAACGGGGTTAAATGCCCCGATAGAATTTCTAACGGGGTTCATCCCATGATCACCTGCCTGAATCTTCCCACTTCTGCATAAGGGTTGAGAGGAAAGGCAGGTCTGGCAGAAACCGTACTTTTACGATTAAATCATATCACCTTGAATGAAGGATTGCAATATTTCTCTCTTTCACTTCGTAACCCCTCGGTTATGAGGGGTTTACTTGCCCCGAAAGAGTCGGAAGGTTCTCCCTCCAAAACCTTGTAAAGCGGTCATACCTGCCTGCCGCAGGCAGGGAGGTCATGCC
>JASEIE010000274.1 GCA_030024065.1 Thermodesulfobacteriota bacterium | reverse complement strand
GAAGCACTCCCTTGGGAATCTTACCCCCGAGGCGTTGAAACTTTCCGGGAGTCTTTAAAAATTCAACGACCTCTTTCAATTCTTCCTTTGCCTCGTCGATTCCAGCCACATCGGCAAAGGTCACCTTCTTATCCTTCTCCGCAAAGATCTTCGCCCGGCTTTTTCCAAAGGACATGACGCTCGTCTCCGGCCCGATTCGAGAGAAGAGGAATCTCCAGATGAAAAAGAAGAAGAAGAGGGGGAGGACCCAGGAGAGGAGGTAGGTCACCCATTTGCTATCGACTTTGCCGGTATATTTCACACGATGGGTTTCCAACTCCTTCACCAGGTCCGGATCCTCGACCCGGACCGCCTGAAACTTCCGCAACCCCTTCTCCGTGGTCCTTTCACCGGAGATCGATTCCAGGGTGATGGTGAGCTCTTTGATCCTGTCCGCCTTTAAGGATTCCTTGAATTCACTATAAGGGATCACATCCTCAGTCCTCCTCTCCATGAAATAATTCTGGATGAGGAGGATGAGGAGGAAGGCAATGACAAAGTACCAGATCGTAAAGTGTGTCTTTTTTAAGACGGGTTTCTTTCCCCCTCGATCCGGAGGTTCTTTGATCCCGAGAAGCCTTCTGAAATCGTAAGGAGGTTTTTGATCTTTTTTCATCTATAGCTCTCCAAAAACTCGCTGGAAGATGTCCTCTACATGTTTGAGAGGGCCCCTGACATCAAAGGCGTGCTCCAGTTCCTCCCGGTTGAGAAGGCGGCGTAGGGTCTCATCCTGAGAGAGGAGGGTTTTGAAATCGCCTCCCTTCTCCCACAACTGCATGGCATTTCTCTGGACGATTGCATAGGCTTCTTCTCTTGAGAGACCTTTTTTTGTGAGGAGGAGAAGGACGGTCTCCGAGTGAATGAGGCCTCCCATCTTCTCCAGATTGGCCTTCATATTCTCCGGATAGACGATAAGATTTTCGATGATGGAGGTGAGACGGTTGAGCATGTAATCGATCAGAATGGTGGCATCGGGTCCGATCACTCTTTCCACTGATGAGTGGCTGATGTCCCGCTCGTGCCAGAGGGGAATATTCTCCAGGGCAGCGATACTGTAAGAACGCACGAGGCGTGCAAGGCCGGAGAGATTTTCCGCCGAGATGGGATTCCTCTTGTGTGGCATGGCAGAGGAACCCTTCTGTCCCTTGGAGAAGAATTCCTCGGCTTCCAGGACTTCGGTGCGCTGGAG
The DNA here is from genome assembly GCA_030024065.1 of Thermodesulfobacteriota bacterium. The sequence continues at coordinate 4,008 of JASEIE010000274.1, read as the reverse complement.
GTGTCTCAGCTCCACGGCAAATTTTTCAATTGAGGAGGCGATGATGGCCAGTGTGGTAAAGAATTCGGCATGATGGTCCCTCTGGACAATCTGCGTGGAGATGGAGGCCGGTTTGAGTCCCAATCGTTTACAGACGAACTCCTCGACAGAGGGCGGGATGTGGGCAAAGGTTCCTACTGCGCCTGAAATCTTACCGACGCTGATCGCTTCTTTTGCCCTCTGCATACGGACGAGGTTTCGTTTCATCTCATCATACCAGAGGGCCATTTTGAGTCCAAAAGTGATGGGTTCGGCATGGATACCATGGGACCGGCCGATCATCAGGGTATTCTTATATTTGAAGGCCTTCTCCTTCAATACACCGAGGAATCGTTTGATATCCTGAAGAATGAGGTCGGAGGCCTTTTTGAGTAATAACGCAAGAGAGGTGTCCAAAATATCGGAGGAGGTAAGGCCGTAGTGGAGGTATCTCGAGAGAGGACCGATGGATTCTCCCACATTGGTCAGGAAGGCGATCACATCGTGCTTCGTCACCTTCTCCAGTTCGTTTACCCGGTCCACATTAAAGGTTGCCTTCTCCTTGATCTCTTTAGCCGCCTCCGGAGGGATCTCCCCCATTTCAGAGAGGGCCTCACAGACCAGGAGTTCAATCTCAAGCCAGGTCTCAAACTTGCGCTCTTCCGTCCAGATCTTTTCCATCTCCGGGCGGGTATACCTTGGAATCATTGAAGACTCCTTTCGCTTTTAGTATAACCCCATTTTACTGGTTAGAGCAATAAAGTCAACCCTCCGCCCCAGAAATCAGGCGAAGGACTCAGGGTTGACAATCCCCGGGCTCAAATGCATACTAATGCTGTGATTATCATCAGATCCCCCCGCGAGATCGAACAATTAAAGAGATCGAATGCCATTGTGGCAGAGGTCTTCAGGGAACTGAGAAAGGTGGTTGCTCCCGGGATGACCACCCGGGACCTGGACCGGATTGCAGAAGAGATCATTCTCAAAAGAGGCGCCATTCCTGCCTTTAAGGGGTACCGGAATTTTCCTGCAACCCTCTGCATCTCCATCAATGAAGAGATAGTCCATGGCATTCCCGGATCAAGGAAGTTAAAGGAAGGAGATATTGTAAGCCTCGATGTAGGTGCCAACCTCAATGGTTATTTTGGAGATGCTGCCATCACCGTTCTTGTGGGCGAGGTGGATAAGGAAGGAAAAAGACTTATTGAAGTAACGGAGAAGGCCCTCTCTGTCGGGATAGAGATGGCGAGGGTGGGAAATCGACTCTACGATATCTCTCATGCCATCCAGAAATGGGTGGAGTCAAAAGGGTTTTCTGTGGTAAGGGATTTCGTTGGACACGGCATTGGCAAAAACCTTCATGAAGAGCCGCAGATCCCCAATTTCGGATCTCCCCGTCAGGGGCCGAGGCTGGAGAAGGGGATGGTCTTTGCCCTGGAACCGATGGTGAATGAGGGAACCTATGAGGTCAAAATTCTTTCTGACGGCTGGACCGTGGTGACAGCCGATGGGAAACGCTCCGCCCATTTTGAGCATTCGATTGTAATCACCGACGAAGGAGCTGAGATTTTAAGTATTTTGTAATACATAACGATGAAAATAGTCATTGGGTTAAGGCAAGGAAGGCGGTTTAGGCGGATAGTCAAAAGGTTATGGGTGACGACGCTGGTATCGAAGCAGGAAGCTAGCGCAAAAAGGAACTCGAATATCCAGTATCGATAGACCAGCCTCAATACAAGCTTCTACAACGATAAACGTTAGTTCCATTAAGAATTTTTTTTGGGCGTAAGACATAACCTTTTGACAAAACTGGCATCTTAACCCTGACCATTAAACTGTAGGTTCTTCTCTAACAAGGAGGCAGAAGTAGCGATGTATCGAGTAGCCAAGAACATGATTGATTTAGTGGGATTCACCCCTCTGGTGAAAATCAATCATATCGTCCCCAATAAGAAGATAAAGGTCTATGCAAAACTGGAGAGGTATAACCCGGCTGGTTCGGTCAAAGACCGGATTGTAAAGTATATGATTGAATATGGAGAGAAGGAAGGTCTTCTGACGAAGGAAAAAATCGTCATCGAGCCCACCAGCGGAAATACGGGCATCGCCCTGGCCATGGTCTGTGCTGTGAAAGGGTACCGACTGGAGTTGGTCATGCCAGAGACGATGAGCATGGAGAGGAGGAAGATCCTCACGGCCTTTGGAACGAAGATCATCTTGAGTGAAGGATCGAAGGGAATGGATGGGGCTATTGATCTGGCTGAGGAGATGGCCAAAGACCCTAAATATTACATGCCTCACCAATTTGAGAATAAGTATAATGTGCTGGCCCATTATGAGACAACCGGCGAAGAGATATGGAGGGCCACGAAAGGAAAGGTGAGGATGTTCGTGGCGGGTCTCGGAACGACCGGAACGCTTATGGGTGTTTCTAAAAGGTTAAAAGAGTACAATCCCGAAATAAAAATTGTTGGTGTGGAGCCCTATCCCAATTCGAAAATTCAGGGGTTAAAGAACCTCAGCTCCCAGTATGTCCCTGAGATCTATGACCCCAGCCGTTTGGATGAGAAGATCAATGTGTCCGATGAGGATGCCTTCGAAATGGCGAGGGTTCTCACCATCCGGGAGGGAATCTTCTGCGGGATCAGTTCAGGGGCTGCCATGTGGGGGACATTACAGAAGGCGATGGAATTGGATCGTGGAGTGATCGTGACCGTTTTCCCGGATGGGGGAGAGAAATATGTGAGCACCCCTCTCTATGAACCGAGCAAATGTTTTGAGTGTCTGAAAAAGCATAAAATTCCTACCTGCATGACCGAGGAGTACATCACCGCCCTGGAATGCCTGGTGAAGAATGGAAGTTGATCTTTAATAAAATAAGAACAATGGTAATTTTCAAATGGAAGAAAGGCGCAAATGAATCCAAGGTCGATACAGACTGATTTGACGACGGAATCATTCCTGATTCTTCGAAGTTCTTTCTTTGGTAAAGGTGCAAAACCAAAACCTTACCGACTCCGGGATAAGCGAAATACTCAAGACGATCCATTGGATGAACATATTCACAAACTGCTTTCAGATCAGCTCCCAGCCGATGTTGATTGTCTGAAAGCGCCTGGACCGCTTATAACCCCTGATTTGGCTGTTCTACGACCGGAAGTCTGTAAGATGGCTTCAAGAGTAACCTTGACCACAAACCTGACGCATGTTGTGGCTATAGAGGTAAAGAAGCTCGAGAGGACGCAAAGTGGCACAATAGCCAGGCATTCAGATATGGACTACAATACTACCCCTCCTTGTGGCACTGTTCGCGTTTACGACTCGAGCGGGGCCGCGTTGGACATTCGTGGGTTTTATCTTTTTGTGTGCCAAGAGACTATTCGTGGTCAATCAGGTAAATATCAACTATCGGCGTCGGTTTTGTGTGACGGTAACCTTCTGAACGAAGACTTCAACTACTACTTGTCGATTGTTGGAGAAAGAGTCAAAGAAATTGGGCTTGGAACCTATGGTAATGGGGCTAATCGTAGCCGCCCCATGCTGATTTTTTCAAACCCACTTAGTGCCCCACAGCTCGATCATAATGTTACCTTGATCCATTCCAGCAATGACCTGGAGAGAGACGCTTCGCAACTTCGACAGGTGGGAATCATAAAACGAACAATACAGCAAGGGGGTACAAAGGCGTTTTATTGTTACCGTCTTGCCGATGATGTTCCTAAAGATCATAGACAATTTGAGCTCTCGAATCCTTTTCCTTTACCTGCCAGAACAGAAAGAACACAGCCCCGGGGCCGATTTCGATTGAATCTTCAACCTGCTGATTGATGCCACGATTCAAAGCAAATTTTAACAGATGAAAAATGGTGATCGGAGTTCACCAGAGGGCGAGTTGTTTCGACTGTTTGCTCGGAGGACGCTCGGCTATTCGTTGCCCCTCGTATAAATCGCTAATAGCTCTATCAATCGATGAATGGCTTGAGTCGAGGA
>JASEIE010000273.1 GCA_030024065.1 Thermodesulfobacteriota bacterium | reverse complement strand
GCTCATGAAGTATATCCATCATCTTTGAGACGGAGACTCCAGCTATTCGAGCAGCTCTTTCGATGGAGGCTTCTGATTTTTTGTATTTTTCTATGGCGAGCATCACCCTACCAAGATCGACGAGCTCTCTCACCTTTTTAGAGACATCTTCTCGTTCTTCCTTAGCCAAAACCGATAGGAAGCGATAATCCTCATCATCCATTCGTATGCTTACCGTCTTTTTTCCCATACCTACCAGCTCCTTCTATCTGGTTTTTTGCGGTCTCGATAATTGTCTTGTTATATCTCGCAAAGGATTGGAGTTTCTGTAACTTCGCAAAAGCTCCATCTGACTCGATCAGACCCTTCTCACAGGCCCGGACCAAAATGGCAATGGCTGTTGTGAAGTCCAATTTCATGATCTTGCACGCTTTGATCGCGTTTTTATCATCCGTGGCAACAAGGAATGCTTTTTCTTGAATTGCAAGCGTTAACATCTCCGCTTCCCCTTCATCAATATTGAAGTCCTCCATGAGCCTTCTTACGAGTTTCCTGCCTTTTGCCTTTAAAACATCAATTCGCCTGTCTTGAACCAATTTTGCTACCACAGGGCCATCGGGGCTTGAACTCGTAAGTACTTCTTTTTTGACCTTTACAGGGATCGCCACTTTTCTGCCAACATCTGCGAGAAAAATATCGAGCATCTCTATCTTCGCGGGCAGAATTAGAGTGGATGCATCGAGCAAGATCATGGCTTTAGTGTATGACGATTGCATGACATTGTCGAACAAAAAAGTTCGACCTCGCTAATTTTTATTGACAAAATTATTTAGCATGCTAAATATTAGTATGGGAACTTTAATGAGAGGTTCACTCATGGATTTAGAAGATAGGCTTATTTTCTTAATTTCAAAGGTTTATCAAAAACTGATCATAAATCTTCAGAAGGCCTTCTCAGTGGCCGGTATAGAGGTGACACCGGTTCAGGCCATGCTCCTCTTCTACCTCCAGAAGAAAGACGGTTCGAGTCTTACGGAGATTAGCTCTGGTTTGATGTTAGAGAATCCGACTGTCACAGGTTTAATCGACAGACTAGAAAAATCGGGCCATGTGAAACGCTCTGATCATCCCAATGACCGACGTGTTTACTTGGTTCATCTTACTAAAAAGGGAACCCTTGTAGCCAACAAGGCATTACCAATCGTCAAAAAATTAAACGAGGAAATAAAAGAAGGGTACTTAATAAAAGAAATCGAGGCTTTTAAAAAGGTGTTGATGGGAGCCTTTAATAAGTTTTGAGAAAAAGAATTCGTATCGTATGATTCAGGAAATTTCAGAAAATCTATTCTTTATCCAGCGGGGGTGGCTCAATGCCAACCACTTCGTTTTTAACGGAAAGAAGAAGATCCTCATCGATACGGGTTATATCACCCATTTCGAGGAGACGAAGAAATGGATCGAAAGGGTCGGCGTTGATCTCCAAACTACCGAGCTGATTATCAGCACACACAGCCACTGCGACCACATCGGTGGAAATAAAAGAATTCAGAAAATATCAGGATGTCAGATCGCCATCCACCAGATTGATAAAAAATCGATTGATTCCAAAGATGATTGGGCAACCTGGTATTGGTTCTATGATCAGGAGGCGGAGTTCTTTCCTGTGGATATTTCTTTAGAAGAAGGGGAGAAAGTCTTCCTCGATGAGCAAGAATTGGAGGTAATCCATACTTCAGGCCATGCCCGAGGAGGAATCTCTCTGTATAGCCCTCAAGGGCAGTTTCTCATCTCTTCGGATGCGCTTTGGGATGGAGAGACAGCTATTCTCAATACGATCGTCGAGGGAGAGGATGCACCCTCTTTAGCAATGGATTCACTAAGAAAAATATCCGCCTTAGATATACATATCATTTACCCCGGTCATGGTGGAATCATTCATAATCCGGAAGAAGCTATTCAAAAGTGTGAGAGAAGACTGGACGATTTTATTAAAAATCCCTCAAAATTGGGCCAGGACCATCTCAAAAAGATCATCATTGGGGCCTTGCTGATGAAGAAGGGATATCCTCAAGACGGGTTTTTTAATTACCTGATGACCAACCATTGGTTTAAAGCCGTGGTGGATTTATATTTTGAAGGCAGATATCAGGACAAATTCAATGATCTGATGGAAGAGTTTCTGAAAAGAAATAGCATCTTCATCAAAGACGAATATTACCACACAACTGTTCACCCCTGACAGGTTTCAAGGAGGAATTCTATGCCGAATAATCTCTCTTCTGAAACCCAGAAAGAGCTTCTGATCAAAGGGTGGATGTCCCATGATGCCAGATGGTTTATGGCAGTGGCAGAGCATTTTGGGATCGATGCGGCAAATCGATTGAATCAATTCGTGTGTAGGGAAATAGGCCGAGTAGAGATGAAGCGATACCTGAAAACGTTAGGTTTATCTCCGCCAAAAAATATGGAAGAATACCTGAACCTCAAGAAAGCCGCCCTCTCACTTTATGGTCCGGATCTCATTGAACATGAGATAGAAATTCTCGACCATCAATCCTATCAGATGCATTTGAAAAGATGTTTTGCCTATGAAAATATTGTAAAAGCGGGGATAAAAGATCAATACGAATGCGGGATTCTTGCAAGGATTCAAGGGTGGATCGACGCTCAGGGGTTAAAACATGATATCACTCCGCCATTAGGGAAATGCATGAAGGTTTTAGGTAAAAAATGTAATTATGGGATAAAACTCCGATTTCATTGACCCTGGGCGATGGCTTCGAACAATTTCAGATCCTGGCCATGGGAGAGGTTAAATCCACGATAAGTCCGCATTCCATCGGACGTGGGCTCCGAGATCTTCTCGAGGCTCCGGATGCCCACGGTAGGATCAGCAATAGCGGAGATGAACTCCAGGTAACGTCGATTTGCAGCTTCCATCAATTCCCGAAGAACGGGAAGACTATAGATGGAGTTCTTCAACGAGGCCACTTTCATTTCCCAGGCGCCATCCCGGTGTTCCACCTTGCGGTGGTGTTTGAAAAAACTGACATCATTGGCGGTCGTCTCAATACGCAGGACGCTCCCCAGTTTGTCATACATCTTGATGGAAACAGGGCCCATGTGATGTTTGATCCGAGTCCCTTCGATGCGGGTGTGAAAGTCGTTGCCTATTTCTCCCTCGAAGGCGCCTGTGAGCTTACGGCCCAGGAAGGTCGCCACCTGCTTGGGCTTGACGGCGTGGATCGCTGTACGGGTCATCGTCTCATAAAGGGGACGCAGATCGGCCTGGAGTCTGAAGACCACATCGGTGGCCAATTCCAGCGGGGCATTATTTCTAACGGGGTAAATCTTCATCTTTAGTGTGATTAAGAGCACCCTCCTTCTTGTATTCCCTCTTCATTGGGAATACAAGAAGGAGGGAAAATGTTTTACTCAAAGTAGCCACTTAATTGTTGCCTGAAAGTTATCACAAAACCTCTTTGATTCTGGCTATGCCAGGTTAGGGTTATTAGAGACAAAAGAGATAGGGGCACTTAAGTCAATATTAAAAAGAATGTTCCTGCTGTAATTTTAAAACTCCTAAAACTCAAAAAAGACCGGGGGCATCCATAAATTCATAAAATATTATTTCGCCGGCGAAACCTTCCGCGGTATCAAAGAAAAAGGAACCCGGCGATTTTCAAAGGCGAATCATAAAATCTTGACCGAGCGACTCTAATCTCTTCCACTTAAAAATTCGAGGGCGGTGGCTGCATAGACTTTTGCTGTGAGACAGAGGTCTTCGATTGAGACCCATTCATCTTTTTGATGAGGGATCGTCCATTTCCCCGCACCTAGGGTGACGATCGGTATGTTTGCCCAGGCCGTGAGGAACGTGCCATCCGTTGCGCCAGGTACGCCGCCATAAACTGGTTCTTCTCCGGTGATGGATCGATAAGCCCTCGAAACAGCCTGAACCGCCGGCTCATCTCGAGAGGTTTTAGTCCAGGGTCGATCTTCAAATATACTCAGCGCTGCCTGAAAAGAGATCCCTTTCGAAAGCCCTTTTTCAAGGTTTTCTCTGATCTCCTTTAAGGAACCGGACTGAACACTTTCACAGATCGATCTCTCCTCCTCTCTTACAATATCTTCCAGTTGCTTCTTCAGGGCTTCGTGGGACTGGCCGGGAATGGTCCGGATGTCCAGCAACGCCCTGCACTGGTAGGGAATCACATTGAGTTGTGGCTCTCCTTTCACAGGAGACTGGAGCACGGTGGGTGTCATGCTGGGGTATCCCAGGAAGGTGTCTCTTCCCAGTCTTTCGATCTCCTCCTCCTCCAGTTGCCGGATCTTCTCTAATATCGATATCATTGGAGGGATGGGATTGAGACCGGCCAGAGGCATCGCTCCGTGGCTCATCTTCCCGGTGGTAATCAGTTCAGCCCGGAGGGCTCCCTTCTGTGTGATACAGAGATGATTGTCCACCGGCTCACAGATGATGGCAGCATTCACCCCGTCTGCCCATCCATGGCGAATAAAATGTTTCACTCCGCTCATCATCCCTTCCTCATCGACCAGAATGGCCAAAAGAATCCTTCCCCTGAAAGGGATGCCCGATTGGCTGATCGCCTCCACAGCCTTCACGGCAGCCGCTAAATTTCCCTTGGTATCACAGGCCCCTCTTCCGTAGATTCGATTCCCCACCAGCCTTCCTTCATAGGGACCATATTTCCATTCTGAGGCATCGCCTTCTGTGACGACATCGGTGTGGCATTCGAACATCAGGCAGGGACCTTCACCTTGGCCCTGAAGTATGGCAATCACATTCGGAGAACCGGGTTCCACCTGCTCCACGACCACATCGAGCCCCATCTCCTCCAGAAGACGGGAAATGAAGAGGGCCACCTTCTCTTCTCCTCCGAGGTCCTGATGCTTCACACTTGGTATTTTGATGAGCTCCTGCGTGAGCCGGATCAGCTCCTCTCTCTTAATCCTTTTCAATACCTGATTGATCTTCACAGGCTCCTCCGTCGCAGTTTTTAGTTGGGAGTTCGGAGCTTTTAATCAATTTTGTTATGACTCCGAACTAATTACTCCGAACTCCGAACTGGATTCTTGACAGCTTCGGGTCGAGCATATCTCTCAATCCATCTCCGAGGAGATTAAATCCCAAAACAGCCAGCGCAATGGCGCATCCCGGAAAGATGGCTAAGTAAGGAGAGGTTCCCATAAACGTCTGGGCCTCGTTGAGCATCCTTCCCCAGCTCGCATGGGGAGGCTGAGTCCCCAGCCCAAGATAGCTCAGG
>JASEIE010000272.1 GCA_030024065.1 Thermodesulfobacteriota bacterium | reverse complement strand
TGTCAACGGGGTCCACTCCGACCCCATAACGTGCAACGACTTTGCATTTTGGAAGATGTTCAAAGACCCTTCGTGTCAGGAGCGCATATTGGTTCAATAGTCCGTCCGCATCTTTGCAAGCACGGATCACTTCTTCCTCTTCCCTCACCTGGGCTAAAATCAATTCTGCTCCGATTCGAGCAAATTCTTCCTTCTCCTCTTCAATGGAACCATGGTCGCAATCGGTGATGACCACCTGATAGGGGTGTTGTTTCATTTTAACCTCTCTTCTATGGGATCAAAATCACTTTGGCGGCCTGAAGATTTTCTAACAAACGGAACGCTTCCTCCCATTTTTCGAGTGGAAGTTGATGGGTAATAAGTTTTTCGGCCGGGAGGAGCCCCTTTCCGATTAAACCGATGGCTTTTTCCCAGGCCGTCCAGCTACTGGAAAAGCAGAAGTCATACCGAAGGGCTTTAAAAATTCCCCGGTCATAAGGGATGGGAACTTCCTCCTTGCCGGAAATTCCGATGGCACAAATCCTTCCCAGCCTCCTCACCATCTCAAAGGCTTGATAGATCGCCTTTCCACCTCCCGAGGCTTCAATGAGGATATCAACACCGAGGTCATTCGTCATTTCAAGGATTTTCGCAACGGGATCTCCTTGATCGACATTGATGGTAAAATCCGCACCCAGCTCTCTGGCCTTCTCAAATCGTATTCCTTCGTCTGAACTTCTTCCGGTTACCCCTATCATCCTCGCTCCAGCCGCCCTTGCAATGGCGAGGGAGATGAGACCGATGGGGCCCGGACCCGTGATGAGGACGGATTCTCCAGCTTGTAGCTGAGATCGTTCGAGTATGGAGGTAACACAGATCGCTATGGGTTCGATCACTGCACCCGCTTCAAAAGAGATCATATCCGGAAGACGATGGAGGAGTCGGGCAGGACCTGCTACATATTTGGCGTAGGCCCCGTTGATTCCAATACCATAGGCTCTCTTCTGTTCGCACGCCTGGGGGAAACCGCTCTGGCAGGTATAGCAAACTCCGCAGGATCCGGTGCGGGTCTCGGTCACAACCCGATCACCCACCTTCCATCCCCTGACCTCTTTTCCAACATCAACGATCACTCCTGAAAATTCATGTCCCAGGATGACAGGAGGCCAGTAGGGGTGAGCGTCATGGTAGATGTGGAGGTCGCTTCCACAGACGGATACGGCCTTGACCTCGATCAAGACCTCGTCCTCTTTCATCTTGGGTTCAGGGACTTCCTGAATTTCAACCAGTCCCTTTCCTTTCCCATATTTTACAACGGCTTTCATTTGTTCTCCTTTCGATGTGTCACTACATTTCTTTAATCACAGGCAATATTTCCCCGCCCCTTTGGAGAACTGCGACCTTTGCATAGCGACCCAGTATGGAGAAGGCGATTTCCAGTGCCTCCTGAGGACTTGAGGCATGGGTCAAGCCCAACCTCTCTGTCTCCTCTTTTGATATCCCCTTTGACACCATGATCCCACTGGCCCTTTCTTTGATCCCCCTGCCCACATGAACGAGATGAGCCGCCGCCGTCAGTTTTTTGATCATGCCTTTCTGGACTTTTTGGTTGGCCTCTTCAAAGCCCTGATAGCCCCATTGAAGGACTTCCGGATGGCTTGGAGAGATCCCCTCCTGACAGGGAGAGACCAGGATGATGATGCCCCCCTGTCTGACCGCAAGTTCTGCCGCATAAATCCCTTTGGCGGCCAGCCAGAGTTCTGAATCATAAGGATGGGAATCGGTGATGACGATATCCGCTTCACCGGGGAGTTCGGATCGATAAACTTCAAGGGATCGTTTCGCTCCTATTCGATAAGCGTGGATGGGGTCCCCCGCAACTGCAGCGACCAATCTTCCGGAGCCATCCTGAATGGTGTTGATGATCCATTTTAATTCAACTTTTTTGGCAACGCTTTCGATCTCTTCCTTGACAGGATTTTCTATTTTTCCCAGTATGTCACGGCCTTTGAATTGAGCGCTGAGCCAATGGGTTCGTCCGGTCGTCTCCTCACCGCAGATCCCGGGTTGAATGATATTCCCACCCCCACTGAATCCGGAGACCCGGTGCGGAACGATCTGGCCAATGCCGATGATGAAATCAACTTCTTTGACCATTCGATTGACAAGGATAGGAGTTCCTTTTTCTGTCTCGCCCAGGTTGATCAATTGAGAAGGATCCCACCAGGAGTGGTTGAGGATGGGGTATTGTTTCGACAGCTTCGGCCCAAACTTCTTTACCATCTCCTCTTCGGTCATGGGACGATGGGTTCCAAGGGCCACGAGAATTTTAATACCCCCTTTTTTGACTCCAGCATGTTCAAGTTCTTTAATCAATCGAGGAAGTATGTCCTGAACGGGAGTGCTCCTTGTATAATCGTCCACCACGATTAATACCTGTTCCCCTCCCTTAAGCAGGCGGGTCAGTGCTACAGATCCAATGGGATTGGAAAGTGCCCTGTCGATGATCTGCTCAACGCCTTCCCTGACCTCAACGATAGAAGGAGAGAAGACTCCAAGGAGGTTTTCCTCCGGCACTTCAAGTGATTCGATTTCAGGATAGGGGAAGGAGATTTGCATAAAAATCAATTAACAATTATCAATTAGCATTTAGCAATTGGCAATTTGAAATTTATAACTCATGACTCTTAAGGTTACCTCTAAAAATGTCATTCCTGCGAAAGCAGGAATCCAACTTAAAAGTACTGGATTCCGGGTCAAGCCCGGAATGACAATCAAAGGAAAGGGATTTATGACGCATTACATTAGCAATTTCTGATTCTTCAGTCCTCATTTTCACTGATTACTGCTAACTGCCTACTGCTTACTGTTCATTTTCCTTTTGCCTCCTGAACGGCCTTGAGAAAGGCACGGGTGTTCTCCGTGATGATATGAAACTTCTTCTCTTTAACCGCTTTCTTATCCACCAACTCACCTCCTACACCCAGGGCAGTGGCGCCAGCCTTGATAAAGGCCCCTGCATTCTGGAGGTTCACTCCACCCGTTGGAACGAGAAGGATTTGGGGTAGCGGTCCTCTGAGAGCTTTAAGATATTCCGGTCCCCCCAATTGAGCCGCGGGAAAGACCTTGACCATATCTGCCCCGGCATTCCAGGCCGAGAGGATTTCGGTGGGAGTCATTGCACCCGGGATGACGACAGCGCTGTAACGGTGGGCAAGATGGATGAGATCGAGGTTGAGGGTGGGGCTGACAATGAACTGGGCACCGGCAAGGAGTGCGGCTCTCCCAGTCTCGGTATCTAAAACCGTTCCTGCGCCCATGACAATCTCATCCTTATATTTTTGAGTCAGCTCTTTGATTACATCAATCGCACCCTGGACGCTCATTGTGATCTCGATGAAACTTACGCCGCCCTCTTTGATGGCATCGGCTACATCCATGGCCTCTTGAGCGGAAGTGACACGGATCACCGGGATCAGTCCATCGTCGATCATTCGATTTAAAATTTCTCTTTTTTCCATTTTGGTCCCCCTTGTTGAAAAAAGATTCCGAATCTATTCGATGGCGCTGATGTTCCTGCCAATCTTTTTGGCGGAAGCGCAGGCGCAGACCAGAGACAAAGTCGGTTGGATTGGTCCCGTTTACAAGGAGTTAAGCGACAGTCTGACCAAGGGTTTCAAGGAATACTACAAGAAGACCTATGGTAAGGACGTGGACATCACGTTCGTGCGGCCGGGCGGATGGCCGGTCGTCGTGGACAAAGTGAGAGCATGGGGCGGCAAACCAGATGCCGACGTCTTCCTGGGCGCAGGCGCTCCGGCCCATGAAGTCTTAAAGAAAGAGGGACTGATCGTTCCCTACAGGCCAAAGGATTGGGATAAGGTTCCTGCCAAATGGCAAGGTATGAAGGTAAAGGATGAAGGTGATTATTGGACCTGCTTCGCGCCCTGGATCGTATCCACTCTGTACAACGAGAGGGTTTTAAAAGCGCTAAGGCTGCCGCCTCCCAAAACCTGGAAGGAACTGCTCGACCCCATCTACAGAGGTTACATCGTGAACACGCTGCCATACGCCTCCGGCACATCGCACGAAATTGTGGAAATCCACTTGCAGGCATTTGGAGAAAAGGAAGGCTGGGCATACAACAGATTATTGGCTGCGCAGTTAGCCCGCTTCTCCACCAGCAGCGTCGATTCGACCCACATAGCGACCCGCGGCGAAGTTCCCATTGCGATTGCGCAGCCCCAAATGAACGCGTTTTCTGGGCGCAAGGATGGCTATCCCGTGCGCGACTTGCTCCCTGACAAAACGATCCTGGTTCCAGAGGCAGTGGCTTTGTTGAAAGGCGCGCCCAACGAAGCGACCGCAAAGATCTTTCTGGACTGGCTATTCAGCATGGACGGACAAAAATACGTGCTGGAGGGCTGTTATTTCCCGGCCAGGACAGACATTAAATTTTCCGTGTGGGAGAAAGAAGGCGTCAGCATGGCCAAGCACGCCCGGGAAACGCTCGGTGTAGATTCCTTCTGGGATTTGAAGGTGGGCTTTATCGAGTACGATTTGGACCTCGCCACAAAGAGATGGGACGAAGTCAACCGCTACTATGAGTACGAGATCTACAGAAAGTGGGGTGAGTTGAAAGACAGTCTGTCCCTGATCGAGGCGGTTGAGGGAGAAGTTAAAGTGGCGAAAGAGAAGAAGGTAGACGTGAAGAGGGCTGAGGCGAAAATAAAAGAAGCCAGAAAGCTCTTCGAGATGGATGGGAAATATGCCGCCGCTCGTCTGTCTGCGGCGGAAGCACGGGCGCTGCTCGCCGCGCGACCGCGGTAACGTTAAAGTCAGGTTTCCATTGCTGGATTCATTTTCAAAGTCATCTTGACCCTGAGCAAGCCATGGCCTTTAGGCCTGGGAGTCGAAGGGTTGATCCGAAAATCCCCCTCAGTCCTCCTTTGCCTGCCTTTGGTAGGAAAAAGATTACCAAAGGGGGAAGTATTTCTCCTCCCTTTGGCAAAAGGGAGGTGGCCTGCCTGCGCGAAGCCGCTTCGGCGAAGGCAGGGGAGGGATTTTATGAAGCTTTTTTCAAAGAGCTAAAGTGTTACAAAACGCCGCAGAAATTTTGATGCCAGGAGAACCGGAATACCGGACCGAAGCCAGCCGCCTGAAAGAAGGCATTCCTTTGGCTCCAAACACGGTTAAAGAATTGATTGCTTTAGGTGAGTCTTTTGGAATTTCACTTCCGATCATGAACTCCCATGGATAGGCGTTGGCTATCAGCCATCCCTGCCTGCCGGCAGGCAGGCGCTGGACTT
>JASEIE010000271.1 GCA_030024065.1 Thermodesulfobacteriota bacterium | reverse complement strand
GGTAAGAATTTGTCCCGGATACCTCATAAAACTTTCGAGAAGGGCATATTTTTTAGGAGTGAGTTCGATCTTTGCCTTCTCCCGAAAAACCCGATGACCTTCCGTTTCTAAAATGAGGTTGGCCACTTGTAACCTTGAAAAAGAGGTGATGGTTTTCCCCCTTCTAAGGAGAGCCTGAATCCTGGCCAGCAATTCGTTAAAGGAGAAAGGTTTAGTTAGGTAATCATCCGCCCCTAAATTCAAACCATTGATAATATCATTCTCTGAATCCTTGGCCGTCAAAAAGATGACCGGGGTTTGGATCTCCCTCTCTCTGAGCCTTCTCAAGATTTCTCTTCCGTCCATCTTTGGAAGCAGGATGTCGAGGATGATCAGTTCATAACCTTTATAAAGAGCTAATTTTAACCCTTCCTCACCGTTGGAGGTCACATCAACAGAGAAAGAATTTTCCAATAGCCCCTTCTTAACAAATCGGACGATCCCTTTATCATCCTCAACCAGCAAAATTTTTATTGGTTCCTTATTCATGCTCAAACCGTAAATAATTTTCCCCCGTCATGGAAAAAGGTCCCTTAAGTCGGTAACCCGAGAAATATCTCTAATTGCCTATTATCATAAACAAATATCTGGTCCACTTCAATATTTACCACTCCCGCCATGGTCTTTCAAATACCGGTGGCCTTCTTCTGCTCAATTTGTTGAAAGCGTCAAAATTCCCTTCTGACTTCCCAATAACCCAGTTGGTTTTATCAAGTAATCCCAGTGCGATTATGAGTTTATTCTGCCTATGGTATCTTGATAGACAATTTTTTTAAGGAGACCTATCACCCTTTCCAGTTCCGGGAAGGTTGTCATCCTTCCCAGGCTGAATCGGATGGCACCCATCCCCACTTCTGGAGATATTCCCATTGCCTTCAGCACAGGCGACAATTCAATCGAACCGGAGTGGCATGCCGCACCGGTGGAGGCGGCTACTCCTTCTAATCGATCTAAAATTTCTGACCCGACTCTTCCAGCAAAACTTATATTGAGCGTATTGGGAAGCCGATGGATGGGGTGCCCGTTGAGGACGACTTTTGAACCAAAATTATTTTTAAGGAGTCCCCAAAAACGATCCCTTAAATCAAGTATCTTTGAATCATTTAAAAACCTTTTTGCAATTTCACAGGCCTTTCCCAGTCCGGCAATCAAAAGGACATTCTCGGTTCCTGCCCTTCTGCCTGATTCATGACCTGCCCCATGGATGAGAGATTCGATAGCTGTTCCTTCACGAATATACAACGCCCCGACTCCCTTCGGGGCATAGAGTTTGTGACCGGCTATGGACAACAGATCGACTCCTAAATCATCAACTGTTGTTTTTATTTTTCCAACGGATTGGGCGGCATCGGTATGGAAAAGAATCCCATGATTCTTCGCAATCTTTGAGATCTCTTCGATTGGTTGTATGGTCCCCACTTCATTATTGGCGTGCATCACTGTGATAAGGACCGTTTTAGGAGTAATAGCCTTTCGGATGTCTTCAGGATCGACCCTTCCATATTGGTCCGCACCGACATAGGTTACCTCCGCTCCAAGCCTTTCGAGAAACCGGCAGGGATTGATCACAGCCGGATGCTCAATCTGTGTCGTGATGATATGGTTCCCTTTTTCCTTTAACGTAAAAAAGATTCCTTTAATGGCGTGGTTATTGGATTCACTCCCTCCACTGGAAAAAACGATCTCATCGGGGCGACATTGGAGAAGGTCAGCAACCTGTCTTCGAGCCTGTTCAACAGCCTCTTTAGCCGGCTCCCCTGCCCAGTGATGACTTGAGGGATTGCCGTAATGTTCTGAAAGGAATGGCTTCATCGCCTCCGCCACTTCAGGAGCAATCGGAGTGGAGGCGTTGAAATCAAGATAAATCTGACGGGAATTCATAAATTTATTCTCCTAATCATTGATCTTAAAAGCCAAAGCCTTTTGGGGACATGCCTCAATACAGAGACCACACTTCAGACAATCCCATTCCGGAACAATAGTAGGCTCCCCCTTTTCAGGACGATACTGCCATCGTTGGATCTGGATCGGACAGACCGTATCACAATTTTTGCATTCATTGCATTCGGGACTGATCGTCAATGGATACTTTCCCCTTCCCAACCAATTTCCCATCGTCCCTACGGGACAATAGGTGCACCAATTCCGGTGGTGGGTCGGGATTCCGAGAATGATTCCGAATGCGGAGGTCGCACTTAGCATCATCACGAAGACCCGTCCCATCCCGTCAATACTCGGCCAGACTCTTGGAAGTTGAGTAAATAAAACCGTCATCATAACCATCATGATGAATATCTTGAATTTTGTATTTCGGAACAGGAGGGGAATTCTCTTCTTTAAACTAATCCGGCTTAAAAGAAGATCCCATGAACTACCCCGTGGACATAACCAGTCACACCAGTATCTTCCTTTAAATAGAGCGATCCCCATTCCAGCCATCATACAGAGTGGAAGGAAATATCCCAGAATGGGATAGCGCCATCCGCCGATTACGGCAAGAGGTAACACCCAAAAGAATAGAAGTTGCCGGGAAGTTCGCTTTTTAATTGCCTTTGTTAAAGTAACCATTGCCTTCACCTCCTACTCCTTTTTTCAGGTTTCATCTTTTGATCTCCATCATACGAAGGATAAACTGGTCGGCAGGCTGAAAATCGACCAGTCGCAGATCTTTTCTTTCCCTGCCCTCTCTGTCTAAAAACACCACTGTGGGCACCCCTTTGATCTCAAACCGGTGCAGGAGACGTTTATGAATCGAATCGCTTCCCCGGGTAAGATCGACTTTCACCATAATTAAGTCATTTGCGGACTGCCTTACCACTTCGGGATGGCGAAAGGTGATGTTATCCAGTTCCCGGCAGGGAGCACACCATTCAGCATAGAAATCGATGATGACCGGTTTTTTCAGCCTTTGAGCTTCGGTTAGTATTTGATCTGAATAGGGCTTCCAGGCCAACCCCGGACCGCGCATCATCCATGATGTAAAAAGATAGGGTGCCGCGGTGAGACAAACCATAAAAACCACCGTCTTCATCCATCCGAAAGCCTTAAATCCAGCTCTATCCTTGCTAAACCAACCCAAATGCAATCCTGCGAGAAGGACGATGCAAGAAAGGAGGATTACATAAAAAAATTCTGGCAAGAGGGATCTCAAGAAATAGACAGACATGCCCACCATGACCCAACCCAGAAGTTTACGGACCCATAGCATCCATCCTCCTGAACGGGGAAGCCTCTTAAATTGACCGGAGAAGATAGCTAAGAAAAAGAGCGGGAGTCCCAGTCCCATGCTTAAGGTGAAGAAGACTAAAAAACCTAACCAAGGACTTCCCAGGCTGCCCACCCAGGTGAGCAATCCGAGGACAAAAGGTCCGATGCAGGGTGCAGCCACCAATCCGAGGGTCAGTCCCATGAAGAGCGCTCCGAAGTGACCCGTATAAGATTTCGAGGCAAACTGCATCAGGTTGCCGGGAAGACGTAATTCCCAGAACCCGAAGAGACTGCTTGCAAAAAATATTAGGATGGCCGAAACGAACAAGAGGGCGATAGGGTGCTGGAGTATTGCTCCCATAAGTCCCCCAGTTAAGGCAGCCACCACCCCGAGCGCCGAATTTGTAGTGGCCAGACCTAACAGATAACATAACCCACGGATGATGAGTCCCCGCTGACTCCGCCTTCCGGCTTGACCAACGAAATAAGAGAGTGTAACAGGGATTAAAGGATAGACACAGGGTGTCAAATTGAGGGCCATTCCACCTACGAAGATACCCATAAGGGTCCAGACTATGCCCCATCCATAAATGGGTCCTGGTGTTTTGGAGGCAATGTTGGTTTCAGCATATTTCAGCGGAGCGGTTTCTACTGGAAGACCGAGTTTCTGCCAATCCGGGTAACCTCTGGGATCACGATAGACATTTTTATAACCAAGTTTTACAGCCAACCTGGCCGCTGAGTCGCTACGAACTCAAGCTAAACCAGCTCAGTAAAATACGATCGAGCGATTCCTATCCGGCCCCAGAAAAGCCTTAAGTTTTTCTCGCTTTAACCACATGGAATACCAGGTCGGTTCAATGGAAAAATTAAGGGCACCCTTGATATGTCCTGCCCGGTATTCCCAATCCTGCCGGGTATCAATCAGGAGGGGTTTTTCCAACTTGTTGTCAATATAAAGTTCCCGCAATTGCTCCGTGGTGACGACCTTGTACCCCCCTTTTTGGGCATCGATGAGCATCTCATCCCAGGTAGTCTCTTTTGGGTTTATATTCGGGCGAGTGAAACTGAGATACCCAAGAGCCATGCCAATGGATATAAGGGTTAACATAATATTTCTTAAGTGTTTCATGATAAGTCTCCTCCGATGATCTGATCATGAATTATTTTCCTACAGCCACAGGAAAACCCAAGGCGCGCCAATCCTGGACTCCTTCCTCCATCCGAAACGCATGGAATCCTTTTTCACGAAGAATTTCAACCGCCCGGATAGCAAGAACGCAGTAGGGCCCTCTGCAGTAAGCCACAATTTCCTGATCCTTTGGCAGTTCAGACAATTTCTGCTCTATTTCTTCAAGAGGAATTGAGACAGCTCCAGGGATGTGCCCGGCCAAAAACTCCTCCACCGGCCGAACATCCAGCACAACTACCTTCCCCTCTTTTACCCTCTCTATTAGAGACTCACGATTTACTGGTTCCAATCCCTCTTTTCCTTCGAGAAATCGACGTTTAATCTGTTCCACTTCCGCCAACTCCCTCTCCGCAAGGACACGCATTGCAAGAACAAAATCACAAACCGCCTGATCAGTAAGTCGATAGGTCACAAATTGACCCCTTTTTTCAGATTCGATCAGATGCGCGGATCGAAGGATTTGCAAATGCTGAGAAGCATTTGCAAATGATATCCCGGCCTCCTTGGCTAAGACCTCGACTGTCCGTTCCCCCTGGCAGAGAAGATCAAGGAGCTCAAGCCTTTTAGGGCTTGAAACAGCTTTCCCAATTCGGGCAAACTGCTCGTAAATGGCATCCTTAAATAGCCTATTTGTGGTCTTCATATTTCAGTCCTCTTTTAATTTAGAATTTAATTGAATGCTATAATAAAAATTCTTATTTGTCAAGTAATGTGTTTTCTTGAAAAAAATCCTTTAATTCTATAAGATAGAAGCAATGAAAAAATTGGATTATCTGTTCAGCCTCCTTTCGGGCATTCTCCTCATTCTCTCCTTTCCCAATTTCGATCTCGAGTTTCTGGCCTGGTTTGCCTTCGTCCCTCTCTTTTATGCTGTCGAAGG
>JASEIE010000270.1 GCA_030024065.1 Thermodesulfobacteriota bacterium | reverse complement strand
TGGAAGTGGGAAAAGTGGTCCCTCTTCGATATCCATCTGGCCCTCTTTAATCCCCCTCAGTTCACTGCCGCCTCCTCGAACCCTGACCTCGCTAAGGCTTTTATCAATGTGGTCGGTTTTGAGACAGAAGAGAATCTCATTGAGCATTTTAAGGCATTGAAAAATGGAGAGGTCAAGCCATCCGGATTCAACTGTTGTTTTCCAACGCTCTTTGACCCTTCGGAGGCGCCCCCGGGAAGGCATATCGGGTTGATTTCGGAGCACGCACCCTATCGTTTGAAGGATGGAAGCCCTGAAAAATGGTATAAAATCCGCCAAGAACACGCCAGACAGAACATCGATATACTCAAGAAGTACGCTCCGAATATGACAGATGAAAACATCCTCTGGACTTATATTGCCTCCCCTCTTGATATTGAAAATAAGTTCTCCGATATGGTGGAAGGGTCGATCAAACAGGGAGGCTATCTCCCTCTCCAGATGGGATATCTGAGACCGAACGAATTATGCTCTCAGTATGCGACTCCGATTAAAAACCTCTATCTTTGTGGAGCCTGCACTTTTCCTGGAGGTCTAGTCACCTACGGCCCAGGATATAATGCCGCCAACCGGATTGCAGAGGATCTTAGTATTCAAAAGTGGTGGAAAGAACCTGAGATCGTGACCCAGGCAAAGGCAAAAGGTCTTTTATAGGAGGCTCATCATGAAAGTCAATTCAACAGGTTTGGGTCAGACAACCATGGTTGCCGCCTTTACTCAACTTTTCAAAGACCCAGACGGAGGAGATACCCTGAAATTGAAAATCGAGTCTACAGAACCCATCCACTGGGTGATCACTGCCACCTTGGAAGGAGCGGACCTGAGGAACTTCATAAAGCTCCTCTTAAAGCCTTCCATCCTTTGTTACGCCATTTCTCTGATGTTGAAGAAGAAATAGAAAAGGAGGAAACCCCATGCCAGATACCAGTTATGATGCAATTGTCATTGGTGGAGGACACCACGGAACGATCATCGCCTGCTACTTACAACATGCAGGTCTTAAAACAGTGATCTTCGAACGTCAACATGAATTAGGAGGAGGGGCCTGTGGTGAAGAACTCCCCCTTCCCGGATTTCTCCAGAATACATGCGCCCACTTCACCCGTGTCTGGACCCACCCCGTCTATACCGACTTCAACTTGAGGGAATACGGCTTGAAATATATCTTTCCGGATCAGAATGAAGGGATGGTTTATCCGGATGGAACCTGTTTTGTCGGCTACTCGGCCTGGAAGGTAATCGATCCGGTGACGGGAAAAGAAGAACTTTCGAATGAAAATGTGAAGAAGACCTATAACGAGATTGCCCGTTTCTCCAAAACGGATGCGGAGACCTATCTCGACATCCTCGGAAAATACCAGAGAAAGTGGAGAGCTGCATTTCGGGAATATCGTTACAGCCCCCCTACTCCCTGGGGAGTGAAGAATGCCCTTGAAAGGCTCTGCGATGATCCTGTGGATGGAATTGATCCTGTCTATCAATTCATGACAGGATCGCAGATCGCCAAAGACCTTTTTGAAAGTCCTGAACTCCAGTGCCTCTTCATGAGAGCTATTGAAACCTCCACGGGTTGCTTCCCTGGCGATGTGATTGGCCTCTATGTCTTTGTCCATGTGATTGCTCTCACCCTTTCTTTCGAATCCGTCTCCATTGTGATCGGCGGAACCCACACCATCACTCATGCCCTCCAGAGGGCCTTCAGCGCTATGGGAGGGGAGTTCTGTGTGGAGACAGAGGTGGATAAAGTTCTCGTTGAGAATGGAAGGGCCAAAGGGGTCAGACTTTCGAATGGAACAGAAGTGGAAGCGAAACAGCTCGTGGTGAGTGATTTAGGAATGCCCCAGACGATCTTCAGACTTTTGGGAGAGAATTTTGTGACGCCAAAGGTAGCCAGACGAGTTCGAAACATTCGCTATGACCGCAGTCAGATTTACTGGGGAAATATGGCGATGCATGAACTGCCCAAATACAAAGCCGCTTCCTTCAATCCAGATATAGGCGGTCAACCCCGTCTTTATATGGGAGATAAGGACCCAGAATATCTCTCCTGGAAATATCAGGCAGACATTTTTACAAAGGGGTTTCCTGAAAAATGGTATATGCTTGCTGCCCCAGACTCCATTTGGGATAAGACCCGTGCCCCGGATGGAAAACATACCATTCTGGTTGAAGAATTTGCACCTCCCCTACACCTCTTTTCCGAGAAACAATGGCTCAAAATGAAAAAAGAGGTCGAGGATTTGATGTTGAAACAATGGCAGATCTATGCCCCCAATATGACCCGTGACAATGTCATTGAGGCCTTCATTACGACTCCGTATGATACGGTCATGCGTAACATCGACATGCTGGATGGTGGATGGGCCGAGGGGGCCATGTTTGCCTCCCAAGCTGACCGATTCAGACCCATTCCAGACCTCTCGGGTTATCGCCTCCCCTTTCTCAAAAATATGTATATCTGTTCCTCAAACATGCACTCCGGAGGGGGGATTGCTCGGGGTTCCAGTTACAATTGCTTCAAGGTGATTGCGGAAGACTTCAAGTTGGAAAAGCTCTGGGAGAAAAAAGGAAGACCCTATTAAAGATAAATCACCAAATTCCAAATCCCAAGTTCCAAATAAGCTCCAATTACTGAATCACCAAACGAAGATTGGCTGTTGGAATTTGGACATTGGAGATTATCTGGTTATTGGTGCTTGGTCATTGGTTATTTCTCTTTTTTTTAATGCGTTCGTTATAGAAAGGAGAAATATGAGACTGAAAGATAAAGTGGCCATTGTCACAGGAGCCGCAAAAGGTCTGGGAAGGGAATTCTCCATGGGTATGGCAAAAGAGGGGGCCAAGATCATGGCAGTCACCCGTAAGGATCTTGCCAATCTGGAGAAGACCGTAAAGGAGATTGAGGCTCTGGGTGGGGTAGCGAAAGCTCTGCAGGCAGATGTCTCTATTGAAAAAGATGCTATCAAGATCGCTGAAGAAACATTTAAGTCCTTCGGCAGGATCGATATCTTAATCAATTGTGCAGCCATCTATGATGGATTGGTTCGAAAATCCTTTACAGAGGTAGATCCGAACGAATGGGACCAGGTGATGGCTGTA
Organism: Thermodesulfobacteriota bacterium; assembly: GCA_030024065.1. The sequence goes on along the minus strand of JASEIE010000270.1, from coordinate 2,196 downwards.
AACGTCAAAGGGCCCTGGCTATGCGCAAGGGCTGTATTCCCTTATATGAAGCAACAAGGAAAAGGAAAGATTGTCAATCTCTCTTCTGAAGTATTCTTCACGGGGTCTCATGGCTTTATCCATTATGTGGCCTCAAAGGGAGGAGTGGTCGGGCTGACCCGGGCCCTTGCCATTGAATTGGGACCTCACAACATTAATATCAATGCGGTTGCTCCTGGATTTACAGATACAGAAGCAAGCCGATCTCTTGCCGATGTTACCAAATATGATGTCAGTCGAACCCCCTTGAAGCGACTGGAGCAACCCAATGATCTTCTTGGAGCGGTAATTTTCCTTGCATCAGATGAAAGCGATTTCATTACAGGGCAAACCATTTTAGTAGATGGTGGGAGGGCAATGCATTAACCCTTCACCGCACGTGGATAATCTCAAACCTTTTCTCATTTTTTAGATAGTGGTGTTGCACATATATTTGGGTAAATTTGTTATCTTGTTTAAGCCTACTATAGTGAACGGCCTTATAAAATGGTCATTGCGAGGAGTCCCGCTACGACGGGAAGACGCGGCAATCTCATGAGATTGCTTCCCCCGTATTTAATACGGGGGCGCAATGACACCCGATTCAATGTCCACTTATTTAAGTCGTTCACTATAAATCAACGAAAAGTCCTTTTTTAAATAGTGTCTGTCCATAAATGCCGCAATCGCCTGTTTTTGTCATTCCCGTGAAAACGGGAATCCAGTCTTTTCAATACGTTCTGGATACCCGCCTTCGCGGGTATGACGAACAAACTGAATTTATTAACAGACTCTAAATAGAGCGACAATTTTATGCTACACCACAAGTCAAAGTTGAAGCGGAAGTGTTGAGGGATAACCTCACCTTTTTTGTGAAGGTTGTTTTTAAGATTCTCGTCAATGGGGGTTTTGAACCATGCATGAGATAAATTTCCTCTTGAACGGAGCGGCTCGAAGAGTGATTGTGGATCCGCAAAAAAGTTTGCTCAAAGTTATTCGGCAAGATCTTAAATTAACAGGTACCAAAGAAGGTTGTTCGGCTGGCCACTGTGGAACCTGTGCGGTACTGGTGGACGGTGAAGTGGTTCTCGCCTGCAGGTATCCTGTAGCCAAAGCCCAGGGCAAAGAGATAATAACCATCGAAGGCATTGGCACTCTCAAGCATCCCCATCCCCTTCAACTGGCCTTTGCAAAGACGGGAGCCATTCAGTGTGGATTTTGCACACCGGGGATGATCATTCGCGCTAAGTCCCTTCTGGATGAAAATCCTGAGCCCAACCGGGAAGAGATCAAAAAGGCCCTCCAGCCTCATCTTTGTCGATGCACAGGCTACCAGAAGATCTTTGAGGCTGTAGAACTCGCAGCCTCTTATCTGCGGGGGGAAATGAAATCAATCGAATTAAAATTGGAGGGAAAGGACACGATTGGTCAACCTGTGACAAGAAGGGACGCGCTGGAGAAGGCGACAGGAACCACCCTCTATGCTGCTGACCTCGCTGTGGAAGGATGTGCCCACATCAAGGTTTTGAGAAGTCCTCATCACCACGCAAAGATCTTACATATCGACAAAGCCGAAGCGGAAGCCGTAACCGGTGTTTTAGACGTGCTCACAGCCGAGGATGTGAAAGGGACCAATATTCTGAAGATGGCTGGAGATGATCAACCCATCCTTTGCGCGGGTAAGGTCCGTTTCATTGGTGATCCCGTAGCAGCTGTCGTAGCAACCTCTGAGGATATTGCTTCTCACGCCCTCGAGAAAATCGTGGTGACTTATGAACCTCTGGAGCCAGTCCTCACCTCCGAGGAAGCATTGAAAGAAACCATAAAGGTCCACGACGATCGGCCAAACCTCTTTTTCCAACAACCCATCATCCATGGTGATGTCGAGAAAGGTTTTTCAGAGTCAGAGGTTATCGTCGAACGAACCTACATTACGCAAATCGTTGAACATGCTTACCTCGAAAATGACTCCGGCGTAGCCTACATTCATGAGAATGGGCAACTGACCATTATGTCAGCAAGCCAGAACATCCACGCCCACCGCAAAACCATTGCAGAGGCCTTGGGCCTAAATTTGGACAAAGTCCGGGTCATTCAAACCCCAACAGGCGGAGCTTTTGGGGGAAAGCTTGATGTCTCAGTGGGCGGAATTCTGGGCCTGGCTGCCTTGAAACTTCA
>JASEIE010000026.1 GCA_030024065.1 Thermodesulfobacteriota bacterium | reverse complement strand
CTTATGCCTGCTGGAATCTTCATTGCGCTGTTCGGTTATCTTCTGGGTTCAATCCCCACCGGTCTTCTACTCACCAGACTCTTTTCCAGGGTTGACCCGAGAAAGGAAGGAAGTAAAAATATCGGGGCGACCAATGTCTTCCGGACCGCAGGAAAAACCCTTGGAATCCTGACCTTAGCCGGCGATCTCTTAAAAGGAATGATACCGGTTGTGATTGCCCTCCGATGGGGTCTCGGGGATCAGTGGGGGCTTACCTCTGATCAATGGATTGCCATCGCAGGTTTAAGCCCGTTTCTCGGTCATGTCTTTCCCATCTTCCTCGGATTTAAAGGTGGAAAGGGTGTGGCCACAGCCGTTGGTGTCTATCTGCCCATATCCCCTACAGCCGTTCTGATCGAGATCTTTCTCTTTACAGGGATGGTGTGGAGATGGAGGTATATCTCCCTTGGATCGATTACCTGTGCAACGACCATTCCCATTCTCATCGCTTTTTTCACGAGCGATTCTCAGGCCTACTTTATTATGAGCGTCATCATCGCTGCACTGATTCTCTACCGTCACCAATCGAATATATCGAGACTTTTGCAGGGAACAGAACATAAGTGGAAAACCAAATAGAAATTCGGATTTCGGAATGTGGAATGCGGATTTAAAATTCGAAATCAAAAATTTAAAAGGTGCATATTTGCTTTGACACTAACATGCTTTTTCGGCAGCCTGCTAAAGTTTCTTCAGGGCCAGCTTTAATCTTCGTTCTTTTTTTGAGGGCCTTCTTGATGGCCCTTTTTTCTTGAAAACCCTTTCTTCTTCATCATCAACCTCCATCTCTTCCCCGGTCTGGAAAGCGGCCCTTTCCATCTTCTCCTGAAACTGCTCTGATGGAATCACGGGAACTGACATCCTTTCGGCATATCTCGAAATCTCCCGGTCGGAAGTGACCACCGTTACTCCGGATCCTTTCTCCCTTACCAGTCTTTTTATCACTTCATCCGCTTTCTCTCCCACTCTCGAGAAGATCAGTTCGATCCCTCTCTTTCTCTCTTTCTTCTCTGTGGCCCAGCCCCCCTGCCATCCGTCAAAGACGATGATCAACTCACAAGGTCTGACCTGTCGATAGTCGGAAAGTTTCTGGATGAGGCGATCCCTCTCCCACTGAAGTTCGATAGGATTGAGTTTGATCAGGGACCTCCCGGAATGAAGGAGGTTATAACCATCGATGATGAGGAGCATTCGAATTGCGGATTGGAGATTGCGGAATGCGGAATAGGGTTTAAATCCGAAATCCGCATTCCCTGCCTGCGGCAGGCAGGCGAATTCCGAAATATGTTTTTAGAGATAGTCGAGCCACTCTTTGAATTCGGGGTTCTTGCCTTTTACGATATCAAAGAAGACTGCCTGAAGTTCTCTGGTCACCGGACCCGGCTTGCCCTCACCGATCTGCCGGTCGTCCACTTCACGGATGGGTGTGATCTCAGCCGCCGTTCCCGTAAAAAAGGCTTCCTGGGCAGTATAAAGCTCATCCCGTGTAAACTTCTCTTCAACGATAGGAATTTTTCTCGATTTTGCAATCTGGATCACCGAATTCCGCGTGATCCCGGAAAGGATCGAGGTAAGGGGGGTGGTTTTTATCACTCCGTTTCTAACGATAAAGATATTCTCTCCGCTGCCCTCTGAAACATAACCCTCCGTATCGAGCATCATGGCTTCTTCATATCCCAGCTTCATCACTTCCCTTTTAGCAAGAACGGAGTTGACATAATTTCCGCAAATCTTCGCCTTGGTCATCATCACATTGACATGGTGACGGGTATAAGAGGAGAACTTTGCCCGAATACCTTTCTCCAGGGCTTCTTCTCCAAGGTAGGCTCCCCACGACCAGGTGATGATCGCCAACCGGATCGGGTTATCCCCGGGGTAAACTCCCATCACCCCTTCCCCTATAAAGGCGAGCGGTCGGATATAGCCGGCCTTTAAGCCATTGACCCGCAATGTCTCTTTGCAGGCCTCCACAATCTCCTTTTTCGAGTAGGGCATTTTGAGACCCCCGATGTGGGCCGAATCGAAAAACCGATCAATATGCTCCTTCAATCTGAAGACCGCAGACTTCCCATCATGGCAGAGATAGCATCGTATCCCTTCAAAAATGCCAAGCCCATAATGGAGCGTATGGGTCAACACATGGACCCTGGCCTCATCCCAGGGAATCAATCTTCCGTCCATCCATATTTTTTCCATCTTCTGCACCATAACCAGGTCCCTCCGATCTAATAACGTTGAATTTCAACGTGAGAACATTTAAAGGGGACAGTCCCTTTTGGATAGAGGGACTGTCTTTTTATTTGAATTGCTGTTTTTTACCCTATTTCAGAGCAATTGTCAAAAAGCTACTCTAACGGGGTTGGTCTCAGAAGTCTCCTCCGAGGGAATAAAAATCCTAATTTTAAGGCGGTCTTCCAAAATCGATCTCGCAGTCTTCACTCCTAAAAGGATCTCAGAAAATCGTTCTACTCCCTCAGCGAAAAAAAGACGGAGGCTTTCCATCCATTGGCGGTCTGCCGGATATTGATCCAAACAGTCTGCCAGTCCTTCAATGAGGACCTCTGCCAATTTTCCACAATCCACATTGTACTCTTCGCCATAGGGGAGGGAAAGGCAGAGAGTTGGGGCTTTCAGATTCTTGAGGGTTTCAAGGAAAAAGGGGAAAACCTCTCGTACATGTAGATAACTGTAATCTTGTGCCTTTCCAAGCCCGAAGAGGAGGATCAGCTTCGGGGTGATTCTGCCATGAGAAGGAATCAGGGTTTTCTCTTTCCAATTGCCCGTCAGTTTATCTTCGATCAGGAGATGAGATAACATTCCATTGAGTCTCCAATCGATCCAGCCGCTTGCTCCCCTCAGGGGTCGCTCGTCCTCGAAGAGACCCGTGACAAGAACATCACAATCCTGAACATCGACTTTTTCTGGAGAGATGATTATATCCATATTGCCTCGTAAAAAGTTTTGGGTCTGAGGGTTAAGGTGAAGACGCCAGTTTCGGAAATAGGTTGAGTCTCTGGTTTAAATAATCCTTAGCCTTAACCCTTTGACCTAACCCAAACAGGCTTCCTCACCTTAACCCAAAATCTATTTTCATTATAGGGGTTTTTGAATGGCTTCGTTTTGAATTCGGTCCAGGATGCCGTTGATGAAGCTTCCGGACTCTTCAGATCCGTATCGTTTTGCGAGGTCAATCGCTTCATTGATGGTCACTTTGGGTGGGATCTCTTCGCAGTAGAGAAGTTCGAAGATGGCCATCCGAAGGATATTGCGATCGATAAACGCTATGCGATCCAGTCGCCAGTGTTCAGAATACTTTTTGATCAGCTGATCGATTTCCTCAAGGTGTTTCGTCACTCCGAGGACAACAAACTCCGAAAACTCATCGTCCCCTTCTTCGGATGGAAAATTCTCCCTCGATTGAGCGAGGGTCTGAAAGGCATCCCGCCGGGAAATCTCTAATTGGTAAAGAACCTGGAGGGCAAACTCCCTCGATCTTCTTCTCTTCCCCAAATGCCCTCTTATCCCTTTCCAATCTCCTTCATGAGATTGGCCATTTCGATAGCGGACATCGCTGCATCAAAGCCCTTATTGCCCACTTTGGTCCCTGCCCTCTCAATGGCCTGTTCGATCGTATCTGTAATGAGCACTCCGAAGGAGACCGGCACTTCGCTTTCTAAGGTGAGATGGGCAATTCCTTTAGTCACTTCGGCGGCAATATAGTCAAAATGAGGTGTTGCCCCACGAATCACAGACCCGAGGCAGATGATAGCATCATAGCGACCGCTCTTCGCCATCTTCTTGGTGGCCAGTGGAATTTCAAAGGCTCCTGGAACCCGGACCACACAGCAACCTTCCTCCTCAGCTCCGCTTCTTCGCAATGCATCCATTGCGCCCTCAAGGAGTCGATCACTGATGAAGTTGTTAAACCGGCTCAAGACAATCCCGAACTTAAGCCCTTTCGCCATCAACTTGCCTTCAATGGTCTTTGCCATTTTTTTCTCCTTTCCCAAAAAGGTACCCTGTTCGCGTTTCAGGAAAAATCCATTTTATGTTTCTCGCTTCGTTTTTTTCATTGAACATTGACCATTGGTCATGGGTGATTGAGCATTGAAAAACTATTCCCCTGATTTGATGGAGAGCAAATGGCCCATCTTCTTGGCCTTCGCCTTTAGATATTCGATATTCTCCTGATGGGGTTTGGTCTCGATTGGAACCCTCTCCACAACCTTGATCCCGTATCCCTCCAGCCCAATAATCTTTCGCGGGTTATTCGTCATCAAGCGGATTTTTCGAAGTCCCAAATCCACCAGAATCTGTGCTCCAATCCCGTAATCCCTCATGTCGGGTTTGAACCCCAACTCCTCATTGGCTTCCACCGTATCCTTCCCTATATCCTGAAGACAGTAGGCTTTTAGTTTATTGACCAATCCGATCCCTCTCCCCTCCTGCCTCATATAGACGATGACCCCTTTGCCCTCTTTTTCCACCATAGCCATGGCTGTGTGGAGCTGTTCTTCACAGTCGCATCGCTTCGAACCGAACACATCGCCGGTCAGACATTGAGAATGAACACGCACCAGAACTTCATCATCCGGATTGATCTCCCCTTTGATCAGGGCAATGTGATGATAGGGATCGACATCATTCTCATAAGCGATGGCCGTGAAGGTTCCTCCATATTTGGTGGGAAGCTTGGCCGTGGCAATCCGACGAACCAGAGATTCTTTGCTGATACGATATTCGATCAGGTCGGCGATGGTGATAATCTTTAATCCGTATTTTTTAGCAAAAAGCTGCAGGTCGGGCATCCGTGCCATGGTCCCATCTTCGTTCATAATCTCACAGATCACTCCTGCAGGCTTCAGTCCAGCCAGCCTTGCCAGATCGACCGACCCTTCAGTCTGCCCGGTGCGGACCAGGACCCCACCCTTTTTCGCCCTCAAAGGGAAGATATGGCCGGGTGAGGCCAGGTCCTCAGGCTGGGTCTTCTCATCGATAACGGTTAAAATCGTACATGCCCGATCAGCTGCGGAGATGCCTGTCGTCACCCCTCGGCATGCATCGATGGAGATCGTAAATGCGGTCTGAAAGCGAGAGGTATTTTCAGGGACCATCATCGGGATCCGAAGCTCACTGATCCTCTCTTCGGTCAAGGTGAGGCAGATGAGCCCCCTTCCATATTTTGCCATAAAATTGATGGCCTCCGGTGTCACCTTCTCTGCGGCCATGGTAAGGTCTCCCTCATTCTCTCTATCCTCATCGTCGACCAGAATGACCATCTTTCCCAGACGGATATCTTCCAACGCCTCTTCAATGGTACTGACCATCGTTTTCACTCTCCTTCGATAAACCCGTGTTCCTTTAGGAAGGATAAATCCAATCCTTTGGATTTTCCACTCCCCTGACTCAACAGCCTCTCCACATATTTTCCCAAAAGATCGGCCTCGATATTGACACGCTCGCCGACCCTTTTATCCACCAAAGTCGTCTTTTCGAGCGTATAGGGAATAAGGGTGATTCGAATCTCTTCCTCCCAACATTCATTAACCGTCAGACTGATTCCATCGATGGCAATTGACCCTTTTGGAACGATGTATTTCGACAGGCTTTCGGGAATCTTTACCTTCAGATTGACAAAATCCCCCCCTTTTCTCTTTTCGGTGATCACTCCTATGCCATCGATATGCCCTGTTACGATATGGCCTCCCAAACGATCGGTCAGTCTCAGGGCTCTTTCGAGATTGACAAAATCGCCTTCCTTCAAATCCCTCAAAAGGGTCTTCTCTATGGTCTCCCCTGAAAGATCAAATGCAATCGCCTGACCTTCCTTTTCGGCAATGGTCAGGCAGGCACCATTTATATTAATACTATCACCAAGTTGCACCTCTGTCAAATGGAAGGGTAATTCGATGGTCAATCTTTTCGCCGAACCTTGATGTTTTATCCTTAATACCTTGGCCTTGCCTTCTATGATTCCAGTGAACATGGCTTCCTCAAATATCCTTCCACGAGGATGTCTTCTCCGATCCTTTTGACGCTGAGTCGATTCAGGGAGCAAGCCTCTTCAAGCGTTGCCGCTCCTCTTCCTTTGAAGATTCCCGGAGACTGACAATCACCCATCAATTTCGGAGAGAGAAAGAGGAAGATTTTGTCGATCAGGCCTTGATCTAAGAACGAACCATTCACCTCACTTCCTCCCTCTATTAGGAGGCTCATCATCTCCATCTCTCCCAACTTTGAAAGGAGAGACCTTAAATTGACCCTTTCCTGCGTGGAATCAAGGATCAAGACCCGGACCCCATTCTTCTCTAAGGCTTCTCTTCTTTCTACGGGCGCCAGTTCTGTTGTCGCTATGATCGTTTTCGCCGGAGAGGTGACGACGACTCGGGCCCCCTCCGGAATCCTCAATCGGCTGTCAAGAACGATCCGATAGGGATCCCTCCCTCCTCTGATCCGTGCCGTCAGCATGGGATCATCCTTCAGGATCGTTCCAATGCCAACAAGGAGGCCATCGACCTGATCTCTTAAGCGATGAACGAACCGTCTTGAGGCCTCTCCGGTAATCCATTTCGATTCGCCTCGTTGCGTTGCAATTTTTCCATCAAGCGTTGATGCAATTTTCATCATGACGAAAGGCTCTTTTTTTAGAATATATTTGCAGAAGGCCTCGTTCAATCTCCGGCATTCCTCTTCGAGAATCCCGGTCTCGACATCGAGGCCGGCCTTTCGAAGGGCCTCCATGCCTCTTCCTTTAACCAGTGGGTTGGGGTCCTCCATTCCGACCACCACTCTTTTCATTCCTGCTTCGATCAGAGCATGAGCGCAGGGCGGTGTCTTTCCGTAATGGGAGCAGGGCTCAAGATTGATATAAAGTGTGGCGCCTCTGGCTGCGTTACCCGCCCTTTTGATGGCGATGATCTCAGCGTGAGATTCCCCTGCCCTCTTATGATACCCTTCCCCTATCACCTTTCCGTCCTTCAACAGGACAGCACCAACCATGGGGTTGGGCGATGTTCTCCCTCTACCCCTGGCCGCAAGGCGAAGGGCACGTCTCATCCAATGTTCGTCATTCTTCACTGTAAATTCCACAAAGATAGTATTTCGGTTACGGTGACGAAGCCCGTATCGGTTAACGGTAACGGTTACGTATAAAGAATAAAAAGACGATCACCGTAGCCTTTTATTAACGATACGGGCCTCATAACCTTTAACCGATTGACTTTTATTTCTGTTTGACTTCTTCCTTATTCCCGAGGAGTTCTTTCAGTTCATCCATAAACTCAGGAATATCTTTAAACTGACGGTAGACAGAGGCAAAGCGGACATAGGCCACACCATCCAACCGGTGGAGTTCCTCCATCACCTTCTCCCCGATTTCAGAGCTCCTGATCTCCCTCTCCCCTTTTTCCTGAAAATAGGACTCAAGACGGTTGACGATCTTCTCAATTTCATTGATACTAATGGGTCTCTTTTCACATGCCTTCTTCAGGCCATTGAAGATTTTAATACGGTTGAAGAGTTCTCTTCTTCCGTCCTTCTTCACCACCAGCGGAAGGCTGTCTTCTGCCCTCTCACTCGTGGTAAATCGCTTCTGGCACTTGAGGCACTCCCTCCTTCGTCGAATCGTCTCCTTATCCTTGCCCAGGCGGGAATCGACGACCTTACTCTCTAACTGGCCACAGAAAGGACATTTCATCTTCGATAGTGGTTGGCAGAAAGTGGAAAGCGGTTTTTCTATCTCCCTGACTACTTTCTACCTTGGACGTTTGATTTTCTTTTAAAATGTTCGATGGCGACCCCGGACTCTTTGAGCATCTCTCTGGCCAATTCATCCGCATAACCCTCTTCATAGACAATTTTTTCAATTCCTGAATTGATGATCATTTTGGAACAGATGATGCATGGATGATTGGTACAGTAGAGAGTGGCGCCACGGATCTCTACCCCGTGGTAAGCTGCCTGTATGATCGCATTCTGTTCTGCATGAAGGCCACGGCATAGTTCATGCCGTTCTCCGGAGGGTATCCCCAATTTCTCACGAAGGCAGCCTATGTCCAGACAGTGTTCCAATCGCGAAGGGGCACCGTTGTAACCGGTTGCCAGAATCTTTTTATCTTTAACGAGGATGGCTCCTACCTGCCTCCGGAGACACGTGGAACGCTTGGCAACGAGGTGGGTGATATCCATGAAATACTCATCCCAGGAAGGCCGCGGAGGACAAACCTTTTTTCTCTCTTTCTTTTTCAAGGGTAAGCCATGATGAGGATGAAACGATTTTCAAATCCCAATTTCCAAATTTCAAATCCCAAATAAACTCAAAGCACCAATTTCAAATGACAGAAAATATATTCCTTAAGGTTTCGAATTTGGTCGATTGAAATTTGTTTGCTATTTGGCGCTTGTAATTTGGTGCTTATTTTTTAAACTTCTCTTTCTCCAGGGCTTTGATCTTTTCCAGACGTCGCTGATGCCTTCCTCCGATGAATGGGGTTTCCAGCCAGACCCGGACAATCTCTTTGGCCAATTCTCTTCCGACGATTCTTCCCCCGATGACCAGGATATTGGCATCGGTATGCTCCCGGCTGAGGCGGGCAGAAAAGAGATCGTTTGCAAGAGCGGCTCTCACCGCTCGGAACTTATTGGCGACAATCGACATCCCGATGCCTGTCCCGCAGATGAGTATCCCTTTCTCCAGTTCCCCCCTCGAGATCTTTTCGGCGACCAGGACACCATAGTCGGGATAGTCAACCAAGTCCTCATTGAAGGTTCCCATATCGATGGGTTCGTGGCCATTCGATTTTAGAAAGGCCTTTAATTCCTCTTTGAGTTCGAAGCCGCCGTGGTCGCAGGCCAATCCAATCTGCATCGCTACTATCCTGAGAATTTTTTAAAGATAATCGTTGCGTTCGTCCCGCCGAATCCAAAAGCATTGGACATTCCTACATTCAATGGCTGACGCCTGGCTACATTCGGGACATAATCCAAATCGCATTCCGGGTCCGGCTCCTCGTAGTTGATGGTGGGGGGAAGGATTCCGTCCCGGAGGGCCAGGACGGTGAAGATGGCCTCCGTGCTTCCAGCCGCTCCGAGCAGATGGCCGGTCATTGACTTGGTTGCACTGATGGGCACCTTTTTAGCATGTTCACCAAGGACTGCTTTGATGGCAAGGGTCTCGGTCATATCATTCAGGGGGGTGGAGGTGCCGTGGGCATTGATATAATCGACCTCCTCCGGTCGCAACCCCGCATCTTTAATGGCCATCTTCATACACCGTATCGCTCCATCTCCATCCGGAGAAGGAGCGGTAATATGATAGGCATCTCCTGTATAGCCATAGCCGATTATTTCAGCGTAAATCTTGGCATTCCGTTTCATGGCAAATTCCAACTCTTCCAAAACAACAATTCCAGCCCCTTCTGCCACGACAAACCCATCCCGGTTCTTTTCGAATGGACGGCAGGCCTTCTCCGGTTCATCGTTCCGGGTGGAGAGAGCCCTCATGGCATTGAAACCTCCAACCGTAAGAGGTGTGATATTGGCTTCCGTTCCTCCGGCGATGATGGCCTCTGCATCCCCGTAGACAATGTCCCGGAAGGCTTCACCGATGCAATGGGCGCCTGTGGCACAGGCAGTTACCACGCACGTGTTGGGTCCTTTTGCGCCGTATTGAATTGCAATATGTCCGGAAGCCAGATTGGCAATGAGCATGGGGATGAAGAAGGGAGAAATCCGTCCCGGTCCCCTTTCCAGAAGGATTTTATGATACTTCTCGATGGTGGGTAATCCTCCCAATCCTGTGCCCACGATTACGCCGATTTGTTCAGAGTTTTCGGGGGTGATGCTTAACCGGGCATCCTCCATGGCTTCCTTCGCCGCGGCCATGGCATATTGAATGAAGAGATCCATCTTCTTAACCTCTTTCTTTTCAATATACAGCTCCGGATTGAAGCCCTTCACCTGACCGGCAATCTTTGTCTCGAACCCGTCTGAATCAAACCGTGTAAGGGGACCAATACCTGACTTCCCTGCACAGACATTTTCCCATGCCGTTTCGACTCCGATCCCCACAGGGATTACCAATCCCATTCCGGTTACGACAACCCTTCTTCTCAAGACATCTCCCCTCCTTTTTTCCAGTCTGCCCTGCCTGCCGCAGGCGGGCGACGGGTAGAAATGGAGCAGGTGCATCCAAACTACTGAGCCGCACGGGTCCGGATATACTCAATGGCATCGCCCACCGTCAGGATCTTTTCAGCATCCTCGTCGGAGATCTCCATATTGTATTCCTCCTCCAAAGCCATCACCAGTTCCACCAGGTCGAGAGAATCCGCGCCTAAATCATCGACGAATTTGGCTTCGGGATTGACCTCGCTCTCGTTCACACTTAACTGCTCTACGATAATCTCCTTTACCCTCTTCTCAATATCCATTGATTCACCTCCTCACATATAGATGCCACCGTTGACATTTAATACCTGTCCGGTGATGTAACTCGAACTTTCCGAAACCAGGAAGAGCACGGCATTGGCCACATCCTCGGGTTGGCCTAACCGATCCATCGGAATCAATCGTTTCAACTCCTCTTTGGCCTTTTCCGGAATACCATCGGTCATGGGAGTCTGGATATATCCGGGAGCGATCGCATTCACATTGATCCCCCTCTGCGCAAACTCCCTGGCAATCGTCTTGGTCAAACCGATCACACCTGCTTTGGACGCTGAGTAATTTGCCTGTCCCGCATTCCCCATCATTCCAACCACAGAGGCGATATTGACGATCCTTCCGCTTTTCTGTTTGGACATATATCTGATCACCGCTTTGGTACAGTTGAAGGTCCCCTTCAGGTTGACATCGAGAACAGCATCCCAGTCCTCTTCCGTCATCCTCAGGATCAATCGATCACGGGTAATCCCGGCGTTATTGACCAGGATATCGATCTTTCCAAACTTCTCAATGATCGCTTTGGCCATTCCTTCCACATCCTTGAGATCCGCCACATTCGACTTCATTGCCAGGGATTTTTGTCCCATCGTCCGGATCTCATTTGCCGTCTCCTCGGCCTTCTCGAGATTGATATCCGAGACGACGATATCTGCCCCGTTTTTAGCGAGGATCAGGGCGATCGCCTTTCCAATCCCCTGAGCCGCTCCTGTGACTAAGGCTACTTTCCCTGAAAGTTCCACTCTCTTCTCCTCGTTTAAAAAATAAAGTCTAACGGCAATGGTAACGAAGCCCGTATCGTTAATAAAAGGCTACGTTTGTCGTTGTCGAAGCTCGTATCGAAGCTCGTATATGGGTGCTGGATACTCGAACTTCTAATTTCGAGTTTTTTGTTTCGATACCAGCATCGTCACCTATAACCGATTGACGCTAACCGAAACGGGCTTCGTAACCGTAACCTTAACCAATCTTTTTCAGTGACTGAATATCTTCTAAGTTCCCTGTTTCCACCTTCGAATCGATCCGCTTCATCATCCCGGAGAGAACCTTTCCGGGTCCTATCTCCAGAAATTGTTCGATCCCTTCCTGGATCATCCTCCGCATGGACTCCTCCCAGCGGACAGGGCTCGACACCTGAGCCACCAGCAGGGGTTTTACTCTCTCCTTTGAGGTATTGATCTTTGCTTCCACATTGGTCACCACCGGAACATTCAACTCTTTAAAGGTGATGCTTTCCATGGCCTCGCTCAGACGAACGCCCGCAGGTCCCATCAAGGGAGAGTGAAAGGGTGCGCTGACCGGAAGAAGCATGGCTTTCTTGCCCTTCTGTTTGGTGATCTCTATCGCCCGTTCAACTGCATTCGAGTGGCCTGCAATGACGATCTGTCCCGGACAGTTGAAATTTGCAGGAGAGAGAATCTCCCCGGACGATGCCTCTTCACAGACCTTTTCCACTTCTTCCTTCTCCATACCAAGGATGGCCGCCATGGCCCCCTCCCCGACCGGAACAGCCTCTTGCATGAATCTTCCACGGAGCCGGACAATTTGGACACCCTCTGCGAATGAGAGCGCTCCTGATGCTATGAGGGCACTATACTCTCCCAGACTATGTCCGGCTGTAAGCCGGGGCTGGATCCCTTTTTCTGCCTGAAGGACTTTAAGCGCGGCAATGCTGGTGGTCAGCACTGCGGGCTGGGTATTCTCGGTCAATTTCAGGGCCTCTTCCGTTCCTTGAAAGCAGAGATCTGAAATGGAGAAGCAAAGGGTATCATCGGCTTCTTCAAAGACTTCCCTTGCCACTTTGAAATGGTCGTAGAATTCCTTTCCCATTCCAACAGATTGGGAACCCTGTCCAGGGAAGATAAAAGCCACATTCTCCATAAAGAACCTTCGGGTTAAGGTTAGGGTTAAGAGGCCCGTTTGGTCGAGAGGTTAAGTTGTTCGTGTTGAACCTTTCACACTTAACCCCTTGACCTAAGCCGATACCGGCTTCCTTGCCCTTGCCTATGAACCTTCATCTCTTTCCTGCGTACTCTTTGCTCAATTCCAGACCGATGACATTTCGCTGGATCTGGTTGGTCCCCTCATAAATCTGGAGGATCTTGGCATCCCGCATCATCTTCTCAACAGGGTACTCTCTCATATAGCCATAGCCGCCAAAGACCTGGATGGCGTCCGTGGTCACCCTCATGGCGACATCGCTTGAAAAGACTTTTGCCATCCCGGAGACCTTTGAAATCTCCCTTGGATTTTCTGAGTTGTCGATGTAACGGGCTACGGAATAAACCAGCGCCCTTGCTGCCTCCACCTGGGTCGCCATATCAGCTAACATATGCTGAATCGCCTGGAAAGAGATGATCTTCTTTCCGAACTGTTCCCGTTCACGGGCGTATCGAACCGCTTCATCAAGGGCCCCCTGAGCCAGGCCGACGCCCTGGGCGCCCACTCCGGGACGGGTTTTATCGAAGGTTCTCATAGTGACGATGAATCCCATCCCTTCCTTACTGATCAGGTTCTCTTTCGGAACGAAACAGTCCTGGAAAACCAGTTCCCTTGTGGCAGAGGCCCGGATTCCCATTTTATTCTCCTTCTTTCCAAAAGTGAAGCCGGGCGCTCCCTTTTCAACGATCAAGGCGCTCGCCCCCCTGGGCCCCTTTGAGCGGTCTGTCATGGCAATGATGGTGTAGACCTCTGCCTCCCCGCCATTGGTGATCCACTGTTTTGTCCCGTTTAAGATGTAACCCTTCTCTGTCCGTGTGGCAGTCGTTCGAATGGAGCCAGCATCGCTTCCCGCATCGGCTTCGGTCAATCCGAAAGCAGCCAGTCTCTTCCCGCTGGCAATATCGGGAAGATATTTCTTCTTCTGTTCTGGGCTCCCATAAAGCATGATCGGATGGGCTCCTAAACCACTCGCTGCATAACTGGTGGCGACTCCCAGGCAGACCCGGCTCATCTCCTCGACCGCCAGACAATTCTCAAGGACCCCTCCTCCGAAGCCTCCATACTCCTCTTCAATCGAGATACCGAAGAGGCCCGCCTCTGCGCAGATTTTTATGATCTCCCAGGGAAACTCTTCCTTTTCGTCCAGTTCGGCCCGAACCGGCAATACTTTTTCAAAGGCAATTTTTCTGGCTAAATCCTGGATCGATTTCTGGTCAGTCGTTAAAAAATAATCCAAACTTCCTCCCTTCTATTCATTCATTTTAGAGTTACCCAATTTTTTTAGCCCGTTTCTCAACCTCTGGCCAAGACATAGAATGTCCTGTTTCTCTTTCAGTTCTTCAATCAGATGTTCATTGAGTTTATTCTTCGCCAGGCTGGAAGCCAAAAGAATGGCGTTCATGATCGCCTTTCCATTCGAAGCGCCGTGGCAGATGACGCAATTCCCGTTAATCCCCAGAAGAGGGGCTCCTCCATACTCGGAATAGTCGAATTTCTTCTCCAGGCGGCGGATCGCCCGCTTCATAAAGAAGTAGGCCATTTTTGCCCTCAAGTTATCCTGGGCCTCCCATTTGAGAATCCCGTGGACGGTCTCCCACAAGCCTTCGCTGATTTTTAAAGCCACATTGCCGACGAAACCATCACAGACGATGACATCCACCTCTCCGCTGTTGAGGTCTCTCCCCTCCACATAGCCGATGTAGTTGATATCGATCTCTGATAGAATCTCATGAACCTCTCTCGTCAGCTCATTCCCCTTCCCTTCCTCTTCTCCATTGCTCAAGAGGCCGATTCTGGGTTCTTCCTTTCCCAAAATATATTTACCATAGGCATCTCCCATTAGGGCAAACTGAACGAGATGGGAAGGTTTGCAATCGACAGTGCCACCGGAGTCGATGAGCACGGTGTGGCCTTTCAGTGCAGGATGAATAGTGGCAATCGCGGGGCGGTCCACTCCCTCCAACTTTCTAAAGATGAACATCGCCAGAGCCATTGCGGCACCGGAATTTCCTGCCGTGACCACGCCGTTGACCTCCGTTTGTTTCTCCAGATCGAAAGCCACCTTGATGGAGGTTTCTCTCATCCTCCGGAGAACAGTGGAAGGCGAATCATGCATGGCGACGACATGAGGAGCATGGTGGGTGTAGATGGGTAGTTTGGAGGTGGGATACCTGGAAAGCTCTTTGCTCACCTGGTCCTCGTCTCCCACCAGGACGACCTTTACTCCATGTTCCTTTGCCGCCTTGAAGGCCCCTTCGACAATGGTCTGAGGAGCGAAATCGCCACCCATCGCATCGACTGCAATCTTCATCGCATCTTTTCCCTTGTGCTTCTCCCTATTTCTCTTCCTCTACCCTGACAATCTCCTTCCCCCGATAGGTCCCGCAATGTGGGCAGACATGGTGAGGTAAAAGGGGTTCGTGACATTGAGGGCAACGGGAGAAGGTAGGGGATCCCAATTTATCATGGGTCCGTCGCTTATCCCTTCTTGAAGGCGACTGTCTTCTCTTTGGAACTCCCATTTGGAAACATCCTTTCTTTTTAAGATGATGAATCCTCCCCTCGTCATTCCTGCCCCGTAACAGGGTGCGGGGTAAACTCCAGCAGGAATCCAGTCTTGTTTATGGCTTGTTCTGGATTCCCGTTTACACGGGAATGACAAGATGGAGAAATTTTCAAAAAACTAAACTGATTCATATTTTTAAATTTTCTTTTCTTAACTCATATTTCTAAACTCATCTTTAACATCAATGAAGCTTCATTTTTTGAAGAATAGAAAAGCCTGATCCAAATTCCTCTTTCACACAATCGCATGACGAGAGGTTAAGATTTTGTCCGCAATGGGTGCAGAGCCCTTTACATGCTTCGTGACACAGGGGTTGAACAGGAATCTCTAAGAAGATCTGTTCACAGGCGATTTCGGAAAGGTGGATCTCCCCTCCTTCGAAGGAATTCGATTCCCCCTCTTCTCCGGATAGTTCCAACTCCTCTTCAAGGCTCTCCCCCCTTAATGGGTGAAGGGTCAGCTCGAAGGCGGAGGCGAGAGGATAGGAAAACTCCTTTAAACACCTCACACATTGCAGCCGGAGAAGGGTCTGGACATCTCCTTTGATCAAGATGGACTGGCTCACTCTCCTGATTTTTGCTTCTGATTGAAGCGGGTTTTCGAACTTGAAGTCTATCTTTGAAAGATGTTCAATATATTCTGAGAGGACGACCGGTTCTTCCTTCCATTTCAGGTCCAACCCTTCCTCCGGAATCTCATCCAATTTTAGATTTAGCATCCCATTCTCACCCAAAAGAAAGAAATTAATCCGTTAAATATAAAAAATAATCTTTTTTTGTCAAGAGTCGCCGAAAATAATTAGAATCAGAAAAACCCCTTTTTAAAAAATTCTTTAATATGTTAACAGATTTGCAAATTTTATCGCAAGTCATTAAAAAATATTTTTCCTTGACCTGAACATTTTTAGATTATAGGGGAGGATTGTATAATGCTATTTGGTTTTGGGAAACATCTTTAAGAAGAGATCGAAAGGTTCATCGGATTTCTTACATTTGATGAGGGCCTCAATTTCGAGGAGGTCAAATCCGGAATAGGCTCTGGGATCGAGTTCAACGCCAAATCGTTTCTGGATTCGTCTGGCGAGATAGTTCCGTAAGTTTAAATCGTAGTTCTTGAATTCCGGATCTTGTGTTCCTGTAAACAATTTCCCATCGAAAACAGACCGTTCGGAAGGAAGCCTCCTATCCTTTGAAAAAATAGAAGGGGCAGCCATAACGGTCAACAGGAAAACGGCAATCAGAGATAATACCCATTTCAATTTCATACTTTTTTATTACTCCAGGTTTCAATAAAAAGTCAAGTCTTATTTTTCGATCCACCGCTGACCTCTCATCATCCTTAGTAGTCTTCAAAAGATCAAAAAAACCTTGACAAGTTCAAGCCATTAGCATATAAAAAATCAATTTTGGATACAGTATACAAAATCAAGGGAGAAGGAGAATATTGTGGAAAACATCCTCGGAACAGTAAAAGTGAGCAAACGGAAACCTCTCCGTGAGGTCGTTTACGATTCGCTAAAAAAGTCTATTCTTCATGGAAAGTTGAAGGCAGGACAACGCCTGATTGAGGAACAGCTGGCCCATCAGATCGGGATCAGTCGCACCCCTGTGAGGGAGGCCTTTCACAAGCTGGAACGGGACGATCTCGTCTCCCGTCTCCCTAAAGGAGGATTTGCCGTCAGGGAATTCACAAAGGAGGATGTGGAAGAGATTTTCGGTATTCGAATAGCCCTCGAAAGCTATGCCGCCTATCTTGCTACCCTTCATATCACCCCGGATAAACTATCCATTCTTGAAAAGAAAATGGATGAAACGGAGAGCGCGCTGAAAAAAGGAGACGACGAAAAAGTCGTCCAGATCTATACTGAATTTCATGATCTCCTCTATAAATCCTGCAAGAGCAAGAAGTTGATCGAGATGATCAATAATTTCCGTGACTATTTTTACCGTTACCGGTCAGCCCTGCTCCATACGCCGGATGGCTTTAAAACTTCTATCGCAGACCATCGCCAGATGCTTGGAGCGATGAAGAAGAGGAATCCTCGAGTGGTTGAGAGGTTTGTCCGGAGTCATCTGGAAAAGGGAATGGAGATCGTTTTTAAGGAGATCCATGAGGGAAGAATGGTTCCATAGTTAGATTTCAGATTGTAGATTGTAGATCGAGGAGATAAAGTGGATAAAAAAATTCGCATCCTTGTGGCTAAGCCTGGCCTGGATGGCCACGATCGCGGAGCAAAGGTGGTTGCCCAGGCGCTCCGAGATGCCGGGATGGAGGTGATCTACACCGGTCTCCATCAAACCATAGATCAGGTCGTCAATACAGCCCTCCAGGAAGATGTGGATGTCATCGGCCTATCCATCATGTCCGGGGCTCACCTACCGATCTGTGAAAAACTGATAAAGGAAATGAAAAAGAAGGAAATTGATGACATCATGGTCGTGGTCGGCGGTGTCATCCCCAAGAGAGATGTCCCAAGATTACAAAAAATAGGCATCGAGGGGATATTTCCAGGAGGGACCCCTTTTGACGAATCGATCCGCTGGATTAAAGAACATGTCAAGCCCCGATCGTAATCGGGGAAATCCTAAATTCGAAGCACTAAATTCGAAACAAGCACAAATGCTCAAAATTTCAATGACCTAAAGAACCTGTTGCACGAATGCCAAAAACACCCTTCGACAGGCTCAGGGCGAACGGAGTTTGTATTGAAATCATTGACTTTTTCCGTTCGTACTGAGCCCTTCGGCAAGATCAGGACAGTCTTGTCGAAGCACAGAAAGTGGGTTTGTGCAACAGGCTCTAAACAAACATAAATGATTTTAAATTTTGAAATTTGGATTTATTTCGGATTTCGATATTTGCCTGCCTACCGCAGGCAGGGATTTCGGATTTTTTGGGAGGAATTATGGGCGTAGCAAGATATATCAAGAATGAGAAAGATGAAATCCAGGATGTCATTCTCCAATCAGGCATTCACATCAAACCTCTTTATTCACAAAAGGATTTAGAGGAAATCGGCTTTGACCCTGCGAAAGATTTAGCTCCTCCCGGAGAATATCCTTTTACCCGTGGAATCCATCCGCAGGGATATAGAAGCCGGGAGTGGACTACTCGGCAATATACAGGCTTCGGAACCCCCAAGGAAACCAATGAGCGTTTCAAGTTAATGATTTCTCATGGACAGACCGGACTCAATGTCGCCTTCGATCTTCCCACGCAGATGGGGCTGGACTCCGATGACCCCCTATCAGAAGGCGAAGTGGGTAGAGTGGGGATGGCGATCGATTCCCTCCGCGATTTCGAAGTCGCCTTTGAGGGGATCCCGCTCGACCGGATCGGTGTGGGGCTGACCATCAATGCCGTGGCAAGTATTATGCTGGCCATGTTCCAGGCAACCTCGGGAAAATTCGGATATTCGAAAGATCGTATCAGCGCCACTCCCCAGAACGACATTCTCAAAGAGATGATCGGCAGAGGAGCATGGATCTTTCCGGTAAAGCCAGCGGTCCGCCTCATTGGCGATACCATAGAATATTCGATGAAAGAACTCCCCCGGACCAACCCTGTCAGTGTCTGCGGGTATCACATCCGTGAATCGGGGTGTTCCCCTGTCCAGGAGATCGCCTATGCCTTTCAGATTGCCAATACTTATATCGATGAGGTGCTGCGTCGTGGTTATTTGATCGACGATTTCGTGAGGGGATTTACCTTTAACCTCAATGTCTTTGGAAATCTGTGGGAGCAAGTGGCAAAATTTCGTGCGGCAAGAAAGCTCTGGGCAAGGAATTTAAAAGAGCGCTATGGAGCAAAGGATAATCGATCACTCCTACTGCGGGGGATATTTGGAGGCGGAGGATATGGAATGACCAAAGCTCAGCCGGAGAACAATATCATCCGCGGCGCCTACTATGCCCTTGCCGCTGCACTGGGTGGAGCCCAGACAACGGCCCTCTGTTCCTTCGATGAAGCCTATACCATTCCCACGCCGAGGGCTGCGCTTCTCTCTCTCAGGACATTTCAGATCCTGATGGAAGAAATGGGGCTTCGGGATACGGTCGATCCTTTAGCGGGTTCTTATTTTATCGAAACCCTAACCAAACAGATGGAGGAAAGGATCGTTGAGGAGATGAA
Source organism: Thermodesulfobacteriota bacterium (assembly GCA_030024065.1). The sequence goes on along the minus strand of JASEIE010000026.1, from coordinate 472 downwards.
ACGGATCGACGAAATGGGAGGAATGATCAAGGCTGTTGAGACCGGCTATGTCCAGAAAGAGGTGGCGAAACAGGCCTACGATTTTGAGAAAGGAGTCCAACGGGGAGAGCTCATCAAAGTCGGAGTGAATAAATACACCGAAGGCGAAGAGATGGATGTAGAACTTCATGAATACCGGCTGGAGTCTGCCCAGGAGCAGATCCAGCGAACTCGCGAAGTGAAGCGGGAAAGGGACAATCGAAAGGTGGTCCAATTATTAAAGGACCTCGAAAAGGCTGCAAAGGCTGAAAAGAATGTCATGCCCCTCCTTCTCGAATGCTGTCAGGCCTATGCAACCTTGGGGGAAATGACCAACGTGTTTAAAGAGGTATACGGAGAATTTAAGGAACCATCGATCTTCTAAAGAACAGTTATACATAACGACATAAATCTTAACCGGTTTGTCATTCCGGGCTTGACCCGGAATCCAGTG
>JASEIE010000269.1 GCA_030024065.1 Thermodesulfobacteriota bacterium | reverse complement strand
GTTCGCTTCCAAAAATCACCATGCAAAGGGCAGGACGGCCGATTGGCATGACCTCCCTGCCTGCGGCAGGCAGGTATGACCGCTTTACAAGGTTTTGGAAGGAGAGCCTTCCGACCCTTTCAGGTCAAGTAACCCCCCATAACCGAGGGATTACAATCTTGCTAAATTTTTTCTTGACAGATCATAGAAGACATAAATACTATTAGCCGGACGATAAAAAATCTCCAAGTCTGTCACTCCCGCGGAGACGGGTAAAAAAGGCGATTTAAGAAAATCTCTGGCGTTGTACAGGTTATGTGAAGATTGTGGAAGCCATCCTCTCTGTGGCAGAGAATATATAGTCCATCAATAATTCTCAATAATTTTTGTCGAATTCGAAAATGAGGAAAACACAGTGAAAGAATACGAAATCATAGGAAGACCACTTCCACGAGTTGACGGAATCGAGAAGGCAACCGGACAGGGTAAATTTACCGTCGATATGGTCCTTCCGGCAATGCTTCATGGAAAATTTTTGAGAAGCCCATACCCTCATGCAAAGATTCTCTCCATCAATGTGGAAAAGGCAAAGAAGCTTCCAGGCGTAAAGGCGGTCATCACCCGTGACGAAGTGGCTGGAATCCGATATGCCTTTGTGGACACACCCAGGTATCCAGCAGATGAGACACCCTTGGCGGTAGACAAGGTCCGGTATATCGGAGATGAGGTGGCCGCAGTGGCTGCTATTGATCTTGATACGGCTGAGGAAGCGATCCACCTGATTGAAGTGGAGTACAAACCTTTGACCCCGGTCTTTGATTCTGAAGAAGCGATGAAACCTGGTGCTCCAGATATCCATGAACCCTTTGAACCGGAGTCAACGAGTGAATGGGAAGATTGGGGAGTTCACCGCGATAGGAGAGCCTTGGATTGGAGAGATGTAAAGAATCTGAGTGGTCGTACAAGCGTTGCATTTGGCGATGTCGAGAGAGGATTTGCTCAGTCAGACTACGTGAGAGAGGACCGTTTCGAAACAAAGGCCACTGCCCATTGCGCCCTGGAGCCCCATGCCGCCTTGGCCTTCTTTGACCTCTCGGGGAAATTGAGTATGTATCTCTCGAGCATGGGAATCTTTTACAAACGATTTATTCTCGCAAAGGCCCTCGGCCTTTCAATCAGTCAGGTAAGAATCCTAAAATCCTATGTGGGAGGGGCCTTTGGCGGAAAAATTGATCTCTTCCCGTATGAATTCTGTGCGGCCTTCTTGGCTCGGTTGACGGGAAAGCCCGTCCGCTTCGAACTGGATCGGGAAGAGGTCTTTACCTGCACACGACAACGACATCCCACTATCATCGATGTCAAAACCGGTGTAAAAAAAGACGGGACTATTATGTCCCAGCAGATAAAATTCATTGCCGATAATGGCGCCTACCGGGGTTCTGGAGCCATCGTCATCTACCTCGGTCATGCCTTCAGTATTCCTGTCTACTCCACTCCCAATTATCGTTACGAGGGGTATGCCGTCTATACCAACAATCCTATTCGCGGGCCTCAAAGGGCCCACGGCTCTCCACAGATTCGATTCGCCATCGACTCCCAGATCACAATGATCGCTGAAGACCTTGGCCTCGATCCTCTGAAGATCATGCTTAAGAATGCGCGCAAGGAAGGTGACGTCCTGCCCAATGGAGATCTCCTCCGAAGCTGTGGGCTTACAGAGTGCCTGGAGAAAGCAGCCCAAACCTCTAACTGGCGGGGTTGGAGAGGGGATCGGGAGAAGAGGCTTTCCGAGCATCGATCTTCCTCCCGTTACAAAAAGGGAATGGGCATCTCTGCCTGCTCCATGTTCTGTGGCGCTCCCTTCTATCCCTTTGCCTCTGCAGCCATTGTCAAACTCCATGACGATGGGAGCGCCACCCTCTATACCGGCGTCACAGAGATGGGACAGGGCTCCGATACGACGATGGCCCAAATCGTTGCCGAAGAACTTGGCCTGGGTCTGGAGGATATAAAGGTCGTCTCCGGTGATACGGAACTCTGCCCCATTGATCTTGGCCAATTCCTGAGCGGTGGAGCCTTTGTAACGGGCAATGCCGTGAGGCTCGCTGCACTTGACGCTAAGTCCCAATTGATGAAAATGGCTATGGAGATGTTAGGCGCGGAAGAATTGGCCATAACGACCGCGGGGAAAAAGGTTTACGTCAAGGGAAGCCCCGAAAAGAACATCTCTTGTAATGATCTCATTCAATTAAGCATTCAAAGAAATAATGGGAATCCCATTATCGGGAAAGGAAACATCAAAGCCGTTCAGGCAGCCGATTTCTATCCGAGCCTGGCAAAGGCGAAGGGCCACTTCACCGATGCCTATGGGTTTGCGGTTCAGGTTGCAGAGGTGGAGGTCGATACGCTCACTGGACGGATCAAAGTTCTGAGGACTGTGACATTCCATGATTGTGGGTTCCCTCTCAACAGATCGATCGTTGAGGGCCAGGTCCACGGGAATGTCTCCATGGGAATGGGACAGGCTTTATGGGAGGAGATCCTTTTGGAGAATGGACAAATCCAGAATCCTTCATTCCTCAATTACCGAGCTCCCCTTGCCACAGAGACACCCTTGATGATCAGCGGATTGGTGGAGTCCCGGGATCCGGGTGGCCCTTATGGAGCGAAGGAGGTGGGTGAGGGATCAATCTCGGGAATGCTGGGTGCCATTGCCAATGCCATTGATGATGCCATCGGCATCCGCTTCACCTCCCTTCCCATCACACCGGAGAAGGTGCTCGAAGCTTTAGGTAAAAGATAACTTTTCCATTTATTCAGCTCTCTTCCATCGGACCCTTGCCCTGCAGAGCTCTCGACCATCCTCTTTTCTAATAATATGATGCAAGAAGCTTGGGGCAGAATCCTTCTGGGGTTCTGAATGAATGCAAAGCTCCTCACCATAGTTGGTTTCTGCAAGAAAGTTTATTTCGAATGTCGTGACATTGTGTGTCTGGTTCATCTCTAATGGATAACTATCCAGAATCCACTCGATATATTTTGCATTATTGACATGCTGGTTCATATCCAGATCGCTATAATGGACCCTGAAAATTGCCTTGGCCTCGGAATCTTTGGGAGCAGGAATTTTCTCGAGTGTTGCCTCTACTCCATGTCTATCCGGAAAGGGATCGATCCCTTCTAATAAAGGCTCTACTCGTTGAGGCTTACGGCTTTTTAAATCCAATACCAGCCAGGCGCTTTTGGCGCCACCGATGATTCGGCCATCTTCATGGGTGACCGATAAATCACGTAGCGCCAATAGACGACTGCTCCCCAATAACCAGGTCTGCACCCGTATTTTATCTCCCCACCTGGGATATTCATCCATTTTGATGCATAGACGGGATAAAACCCAGATATGATTATTGCGAGCCAGATCAGAATAGCCGATTCCGATGCGATTGGCGTGGTTCCATGCTGTTTCCTGCATGAACTTCCAGAGCGAAGGGAGAAAAATCTTACTCTTCATATCCACTTCGTAGAAACTGACGAGATATTCATTCTCCCAAATCTTTATCTTGGATAAACCTTCTGCCATCCTCTATCCTTTAATCTCCCGGTTCAACGTTAACCTCGTTTGGAATATAGGCTTATCAGGCATCACTTAAGGTGAGCAGGATCGAGAAAGAGCCTGGTCACTTCTTCTTTGATGACTTTCCCCATCCTATTTCTCGGGAGTTCTCCCAAGAAGATGACTTCCTTCGGACATTTCCAGTCCAAAAGAAAGCCTTTGCAATAATTCTTTATCTCTTTGGCCGTCAGCGTAACCCCTGATTTTAATACAACGGCAGCGACCACTTTCTCCCCCCACTTCTCATCAGGGACTCCCACGACGCAAGTCTCTGAAATTTTTTCGTGGCGGTCGAGAACAGATTCAATCTCCTTGGGAGAGATGTTTTCCCCTCCGGAGATAATGATATGCTTGAAACGATCCGTAATATAGTAGTATCCATCCTCGTCTCTCTTACCAAGATCACCCGTACGAAACCATCCGTTAACAAAGGCGGCTTCTGTCTCTTGAGGCTTTTTCCAGTAACCCGGGGTGACATTGGGCCCCCTGAGCCAGATCTCCCCAACCTCGCCCGTTCCTGAATCTTTCAAGGTCTCCGGATTCACAATTCTTACCTCAACCATAGGAAGAGGAAGACCAATGGAGTTAGGTTTTTTTGCCCCGTGGAGGGGATTTGAAAAATTCATTCCTGTCTCGGACATCCCTTCTCTCTCCACAGGCTCTTTTCCAAAAACGTGCTTAATCCTCTCAAAATCCTTCGGAGACAGCGGGGCAGAACCCGAGGCGAACAAGCGAATATGGCTGAAATCCTGTTTCCTCCCTTTTAGCTTCTCGATCATCCTCACATACATCGTCGGGACTCCCATAAAGATCGTGCAGGCCAGTTCCCCTTTTTGATGGCAAAGAATGTTAATCACGGATTCAGGAGAAAACTCATCCACCATCACCACTTTCGAACCGGCGATGAGCGAGGTGTGGAGCGCAAAACAGAGGCCATGCACGTGGAACAGCGGCAGAGCATGACAGAGCACATCCGTTTCAATGATCTCCCAGATTTGGAGGATGTTTCTTGCGTCTTCGATCAGGTTCTGTTGGGTGAGAATGGCTCCCTTCGGTTGGCCTGTCGTCCCGGAGGTATAGATGAGAATGGCGGGGTCATGGAGGTTCCTTTCGCTATCAACCGACTGGGAGGAAGCAAATGAAAATAATTTCTCTTCAGAAAAAGGGGGCTCTGTGTCAATAGAAAGGATGAGGCTCTGGTCACTGATCGATCGAATGAGAGCCTCCTCTTTTCTCCCGGCAACCACGATCTTTGCAGCCGTATCCTTCAGGAAATAGTCCATCTCATCTTTCTTGAAACCCGGGTTGAGAATTACCGAGATCGCCCCGGCCTTCTGGATGCCGAGGTGAATAAGCACAGCCTCAATGCTCTTGGGCATAAAGAGGACGACCGTCTCTCCCTTCTTCAGCCCCATCTCCTTCAAGCCGTTTGCCACACGATCAGAAATCTTCTTGAGGGAGGCGTAGGTTATAGAGCTCTCCGGTCTTCCTTTTCTGACAAAAAGGAGAGCCTCCTTTCCGGGCCATCGAAGAGCAGTTTGGTCGATCAGGGAGGACAATGTCTGGGTCATCATCTGTCTTGTCGCCTTATTTCGAACCCCGGATTTCAATTTCTATCCTATTTATACGGCGTCAAATAACAAAAAAATAAACGATCTGTCAATTGATTAATGAAATGTATTAGTAATCCCTCAGTTTCGAATGGTAAATCCTTACGGCAAATATGTAACTCAGGGCTTTAGCCCTGATTCAT
>JASEIE010000268.1 GCA_030024065.1 Thermodesulfobacteriota bacterium | reverse complement strand
CCTGAGACCATCCTTATGCTCCAGGGCCAAACGCATGGCTGCCACTTCTTTGGGATTAGAATGGGTGAGGTTGGCTATCGTGCGGTTTTTGACCTTTCCATGGTCACGATAGGATTCACGAAGGAGGATACATCGGTGGGAAATTTTTCCCTTTTTGGTCTTTGTGAGGACTTCCGTGATATACATGACTTCGTTTTTATCATAGTATAATCGTTTTGTCAAGTGTTTTGTTAAACAAAAAGCAATTATTCCATTATATACATGACTACACTTTTGAGAATAAAAATAGAAATTCCCCTTATTTATCAAATACCTCCACAAAATTAAGCCTGGAACATCCGTTATAATATTTCATCCATCCGACATTGAGCACGATGATTGGTTCCCTCATTGATTACTCCTTATCAATTGGTTCATTGCCTAACATTATATTTTCTATTTCTGCAAAAATTTTATGCCTGATCAGGGTAAATTGTCAATTTAGTACACGACGGCTAAAGCCCACGAATTTGTTTGTTAAAAGAAATGTCGCCTTTTTACGTAGAAAGCGACAGAAAATTGGCCGAAAAGTAAGGATATCAGTTAGCTCTACATGGAATATTTCTGTTTTTTGCTGAATTGGCATTTAATGCTCATGTATCTCCTTTAAGTGAAACAAGGAGCATGGTATTTTGCATTATACATCTTTTTACAAGGGGGAATTACGATTTTTTCCAGGGCGCTCCATTCGCTAAACCCATCTCCACGGCGAGGACCACCATGAGGAAGGCGAGGAGCAAGGGCCACAGTTCTTTTCTTCCCGCCTGAAGATCCTTCAAGGTTCCTTCCTGATATTCTATGACCTTCACAGCGATGGTTCCAAACTTTTTTTGAAGTTCACCCTCTGCCATCTTTGCCAGGTCTGATTCCTCATAGGGCGGGTTCACTCCTCGCCACACATCGCCCAATGGAAGAGAGAACAGATAGATGCCCGGCCCTCCCTGGGGTCCCCTGATCTGCACGGGACGAACCTGCTCCCTAAAGGGTTCTCCAACTCTAAGGCCTGCCGGAAGAGAGCTCCCTGTCAAGCCTATGGCCTCCTTGAGCAGTCCCTGGATTAGAGGAAGATAGGCGGCCTTTAGTGGAAGATCGTTCCAATCCAGATCAGCACTGGAGGTGAACAAGAAGAGCCTGGATTTTCCTATTTCCGCCTCTACAAGCAAAGGATCCTGGTTCCCCAGGGTCAGGAGATTTCTTGTGCTCCCTTCGATCTTGAAATAGCGGTGGAAGGAGGCGCTCTTCAGGCTCTCGCTTCCTCTGGAAAGAGAATTGAGAGCTTCGCGACCAGGATCGATCTGGGCGATTCGCTCCGGTTTCTGACCCAGGTCTCTCGGCTCGCCTATTCTCCAGGGAAGAAGCGTAAAGGCATTGTATTCCTCAGGAGAGGCTCGGTCCCCAAGAAAGATAAAGACGGGCTTACCCAACTCCAGAAAAGAGGCCAGTCTCGAGGGATAGGGCTTGGTTGCATTGAGAAGAAAGATCGCATCGTAGGGCCGCAGATCGACGGAAGCCACCTCGGCCTCTGTGATCACCCGGACCAGAAATGGGGAACTTTCCAAGCCTCCCGGACGAAGGGCATTGATCAAGTAATAGCTTTCACTGGCCTTCAGGGAAGTCCTGGGGTCTCCATCGACGATGAGGACTTTTACTTTTTCTCTGACCTTGAGAGGGAAGTAAAATATGTCATCTGAAGACAAGCCGTCTCCGGATAGCCTCACCTCGCCATCGATCCAGCCAGGTTTCTCCAGAAAGAGTTCAAAATAGACCTTACCATCCTCTCCAGCTTTAAGGTCTATCGATTTCTGATCTACTTTGGTGCCTGAGAGATAGAGCTGAATGAGGGGGGTCCCGGGTTTCTCATAGAAATTGGACACTACTACCTCCAAGCGCGCAGGAGCTCCTACCACGGCCTCGCCTTCGATCAAACTAACGCTCTTGACGCAGAAATTGGGATCCCGGCCCTGACCGCCTATTCTTAAGAAGATCACGTCCGCATCGGAGACCACGCCGAGTTTGCTCAGGTCGAGGGCTTCCCAGTCTCCGCGGGCCATGTCGCTCAGGATCAGTATCTGCTTGGAGGTTTTCAAATCCTTCAATCGCTGATAGGCCAGGCCCAGGGCAGAAGCCGTGTCACCCCGACCAAAGGAGAGAGGAAGGGTTTCCAATTCTTTCAGCGCCTCCTCCGTTTTTATCCATCGGACCCCCTGGGTCGCCGTCTGTCCGGTTTGAACGTCCACCGTGGGGATGATGGTCACCTGGCCTTCGAAACCTTTCAGTGCCTCCTTGGCTCCCTTCTTGGCGAGATCGTAACGTTCTCCCCCCTGCTCGCGAAAGCCCATGCTGAGGGAGTTGTCGAGAATGATGACCTTCGCCCCACCACTTTGGAAGGCGGCGATTCCCGGCCGCGTGAGCACAGGCCTGGCCATCATAAAGACGATACCGAGCACCGCAAGGATCCTGAGGGCGAGAAGAAGAAGATGCTTTAGCCGTTGAGGTTTGGCCGTCACCCGTTGTGATTGAAGAAGAAGACGGACCGCAGAGAACTTTCGCGGAATGGCTTTCCTCTGCGTCAGCCGATGAATGAGGATGGGGAGAATCCCTGCCGCCAGTCCAAATAGAAACAATGGATTGAGAAATGTGAGGCTCATGGGTGGGACCTAAATTTCTCCCTCCAGGTGAGATATCGTACCAAGGCTCGATCCAGGCCGATGGAGGTATCAAAGAGAGAATAATCTATGAGGTACGAGGCACAGGCTTCTCTGTAGGCATCGATCAATGCGTGAATCGCGTCCAGATAAGCAGACCGGATGGCATGAGGGTCTGCAAGAAGTTTCAGGTCCTCCTCCATATCCTGGAAGAGAGACGGCTCTTTAAAAGGGAATTGCAGCTCATCCCTGTCCAGAAGGTGAAATACCATGATGTCACTGCCTCTCGAACGGAGCTGTTTCAACCCCCTGACGACTTCCTCATGTTTATCCAGGAGGTCTGAGATCAGGATGATGAGGCCCCGTCTCTTCAAAGAGGCGGCGAGCTCCTGGAGCACTGAAGCCGCGGAGGTCTCGCCTTCTGGCCTCCGATCCTCCAGCTCTTTCAAAATGGCAAAGAGATGGTCGTGAGTGGCCTTCGGAGGGATCATCTTTTCGATCCTGTTGGAGAAGGTGATCAGACCCACGGCGTCCTGCTGCTTTAACATCAGATAGGCCAAGGACGCGGCAAGGGTGGAACCGTAATCGAATTTGCTCCAGCCGTCCGAGGCATAACCCATGGAGGAACTGGAATCCATAGCGATATAAGCTTTCAAATTGGTGGCTTCGCGATATTCCTTAATGAAGTAACGATCGAACTTGGCGTAGGCCTTCCAGTCGATATGGCGAATGTCATCCCCCTGGGAATATCCCCGGTGTTCCTCGAATTCGGAGCTCAATCCCTTGGCCTGGGAAGGATGGATTCCCACCATCACTCCATCGACGACAAACCTAGCTCTCAGATAGAGGTTCTTCAATCCCGTCAGCACTTTTGGATCGAAATAGTTCAAGGCTTCACCTCTCGAAGAAGGCGGTTGATGATATCGAGCGAGGTGATCCCCTCCGCCTGCGCCTTAAAATTGGTGATGATCCTATGTCTCAGGATGGAAGGAACGACGGCCCTCACATCCTCCACGGAAGCCACGTATCTGCTATCCATGACCGCCCTGGCCTTTGCTGCAAGGATCAGGTACTGGGAAGCCCTGGGCCCCGCTCCCCACTCCGTCCATTCCTTCACGAAGGGAAGGGCTTCAGATTCCTTTGGCCGAGAAGAGCGTACCAGCTTCACCGCATAACCGATGACGTGAGAAGAGGCTGGAACCTTTCTCACCAAGTCCTGTAAATCGAGGATCTTGTCCGCACGGATCACCTTCTCGAGAACTGGCTGGTAGGAGCAGGTGGTCGAGGCAACGATCTCCATCTCTTGGTCGAAGGTGGGATAGTTGATTTCTATGTTGAACATGAACCTGTCAAGTTGAGCCTCGGGCAGTGGATAGGTTCCCTCTTGTTCAATAGGGTTTTGCGTAGCTAAAACAAAGAAGGGGAGGTTGAGATAGTGGGTGACGCCCCCTGCGGTCACCTTATACTCCTGCATGGCCTGGAGCAAAGCCGCCTGCGTCTTGGGAGGTGTTCGGTTAATCTCATCCGCCAAAAGGATGTTCGTGAAGATAGGTCCTTTGATGAAGCGGAACGAGCGCTGCTTGCTTCCCACTTCTTCTTCCAGGATATCCGTTCCCGTAATATCCGAAGGCATCAGGTCAGGGGTGAACTGGACACGGTTGAAGTTCAGTTCCATGATCCCTGCCAGCGTCGAGATGAGCAGAGTCTTGGCCAGGCCTGGAACGCCCACCAGCAGGCAGTGACCACGACAGAAGAGGGCGATCAAAATCTCTTCGATCACCTTGCCCTGGCCCACAATCACCTTCTTTATCTCCGAGGTGATCTCAGCCTTCTTCCTGCTCATCTCCTCAACTTGAGCCAAATCCTCATCAGATATATGATTTTCTCTCGCTGCCTCCATCTCTTCCCCCTTAACCAAATTCTGTAGCGTCGGCATTTATTGCCGACGTCTCTTCTCCGTCCCCAGTAAATGGGGACGCTACAAATCTACTTCGGTTTTTTTGTCCATCCAGCCTTCCTAATCCCTATTTGTGTTGGAATGATTCTGAGGACATGTCCTCACTGCCCAAGTTTCCTCGCGATCTCCCTCTCTTTAAGGGCAAGGGCCTCTTCTCCCAGCATCTCGTATGCCTGAGCAAGCCCCTGATGGGCCTCCGGATTAAATGGGTTGATCTGGATGGAATCCTCAAACGCCTCTCTTGCCCTTTTGAAATCTCTCAGCTTCAAATAGATCTGGCCCAGTTGCGTGTAAGGGGTCGGATGGTCCGGTGATATCTCCTTCACGCGCTTCAAAATGTCAAGGGCCTCTTCATCCCGGCCAAGGTCGATAAGAGCAGAAGAGAGCCTGTTCATGATGGGCACAGAATCTCGTGTCTCGGCCATGGCCCGACGGTATTCAAGGACAGCTGCACTGATCCTCCCCCTCTCTTTGAGTCTGTCACCCAGGTGGGCCCGGTTCCTTGCCACCAACGATTTGATCTCTTCCATGTCGAGCCGCTGCTCATCGACCCTTCCTTCCTTCACCTTGTAACGATGAAGGACCACCCCGTCCACTGTTTTCAGTTCCTTGGAGGCCAGGTACTCCCTCCATTTTCCCTCGAACTCAGAGAATTGCAAACCTAGCGTGACTTTCCTATTTATTCCTCATAAATCTTTAGCAAAATCGTTATTGGCG